>NZ_MJXO01000047.1:0-1258 GCF_001762835.1 Campylobacter sp. BCW_6466 | reverse complement strand
TTCCCAATAAGCTTTATTGTAAATTATTACTTTATTATCTATATCTTTACACAAGCTCTTAAACTCATAATACTGCGGATCCATATATTTATAAGAACATCCTCCTACTAAGAATAATAAAAGATATGCAGGTAAAAGAAACAAAGTAAATTTTTTAAATATTGTTTTAAAATTTATAGTTTTTGTTTTATTTTTTAATTTATAAAAAATTTTAAAGATAAAATATAAAATAATAGAAAATATAAAAACAAAAAAGAAAAATATAAGAATAAATATTAAAAGATTAATAAAGAATTCTAGCATTTATTAACTCCTCTTAATTTTCTCTGTTTTTTCATAAGACAATTTGTAGTGTTGGGCTGATGAAATTTAATCTCATATCTTTGAGAAAAATTTCTAGCTTATAATTCTCTAAAATCTCCATTTAGTTTCACATAAAAAATAAAGAATCATTATAACCAAATATCCATTATATTCATCATGTAATGCTTTAAAATAGTCCAATTTTTCTAATTCACTCTTATCTTTAAAAAATCTAGTTTTAGATATTTTAAATCCTAAAGCTTTTTGTCCTTCAGTATAAACAAAATTAAAATAACTAGCTTACACAAATTCTGTATAATCTTTTAAATTGTTGATTTATTCCTTATATTATTATTGATAAAGATTACCACAAGCGAGCCCATCCTCTATAAACTCAAAATTCATATTACCCTCATTGCCTTCTAACACATACCTTCTAGTATTCCAATATGGACTTATATGCATATCAACAATCTTGTGTAAAGACATTTGCATATTTTTTGTTTTTAGTGCAATATTATCCATCTCCATCTTTTCTTGAAAATTTGAAGGAGTTTTGTAAGTATCATCGTAATATATAAAGCCACATTTCTATCCTACTATATTTTTTTACATGTCGAAAATCATCTATGCCGCCTAACTTTTTATCAAAATACCCTAGAATCTTATTATACTTTAGGAAGTTCATTTAACTTACACATATTCCTAAATTGCCAATAACTAGGCTCTAAATAATAAGAATAAGGAGTATAATAAAAGATAATTAAGCCTATACTTCCAAGAAAGACTAAAAACTTTGAAACGCTTTTTGTAGATTTAAAGATGATTTTATAAATAAATTTTAATATAAGATAAGAAAGAATAGTAGAAATTATAATAAGAAGTAATATATATGTCATGGGTTATCTCCTTAGATTCTCTATTTTATTAAAATTAAGATGTAATTTTGTGGTTT
>NZ_MJXO01000046.1:0-64402 GCF_001762835.1 Campylobacter sp. BCW_6466 | reverse complement strand
ATCAAAGCCATTTTTAAAGGAAAACCCCATGTATAACCCAAATTCAGCCATAGAAAGAGTGAAAAATCATCTTGCTTATAAGCTCGGTCAAACTATGATTGACTTTACAAACAATGGGGGGGGATACATAACGTTATTTAAAAAACTCTATAAAATTAAAAAACAACACAAAAAAGAACAAAAAATTTATCAACAAAGCATACAAGTTTTTCCTCAGCTCAAATATCCAAATTTAGAAACATGTAGTGATTATGAGCAAGCTTTAAGATATAAATTTCATTTATCTTATATGCTAGGTGAAGTTTTAATCAAAGCTGATAAAACTTGGTACAAAGGAAGTGGATTTAAACTAAAAAATGATATTAAAAAAGCTAAAAAAGAATTTCAAATTTTTAGAGAAATTTTTAAAGAATTCGATCAGATTAGCTCTAGCATCCTTGAAGGATTGATAGATAATAAACAATTATTCCTAAAAGAATTTCTAAGAATAAAAAATATATTAAAAATTCATCAAGATTATCAACCTATATTAGATAATATTTTTCATAATTTTAATTATTTTATACAAAATTTTGATCTTATAGAAGAATGGTTACTATCAGATGATTTTAATGAAAGATATAAAAAAGGAAATCATCCTTACCCTTCTTTACTTGATCCTAAGAAACTAAATGATGAAAACGAAAAAATTAATTATAAAAATATACCTGCTAAACTTGCATGGGACATGAATTTACCTTTACCTGATGGGTATAAGTTTGTGTATTTAGGATTTGGATTATCAGGACATTCAGCTTTGAATTTGTTTTTAAAAAAATCTTTAAATGTAGTTTCATACTTAAATTCCATAGAATATATCTATTCTTTTTTTAAGAGTGATGCTTGTTTTTTTATTTTTATTCATAGCATGAACGATATAGAAAAAGTCAAAAAATTTTTATATAGAATTTATAGTCAACCTGTATTATTTTTAACTAGAGATCCTATAGAAAGATTAAAGAATGGTATAAATCATGGCTGGTATGCTCACCCTCACCAAAACATCTTTGATACATATATTATTAAAGAATGCAAAATTGATGTTATTTTAGATCGAGTAAAGTATACAAATATTAAAGATTATAAGGTTTTATTTAACAATTTACAATTTTGGATAAATTCTGCTAGTTTTAACTATACAACAATAAGAAATTGTATAGATACACAGATATTTTATTTAGACATGAAAGATATTATGCCTAATAAAGCCTTTAACACAATAAAAAAATTATCCAAAATATTAAATTTTAATCCGCCTAAAGAGGAAAATAAAGATTTTTACGAAGAGATAAAAAGTTCTCATTTTCGATATATTTTACCTATTATATTAATCTACAATGATATTAAATTTTACGTAACTTTGAAAAACGAAAAAGAAAATAATTATATAGATGTAGAAAAATACTTTAATTTTCGTAATGAAATAAAAAAATATATTTGCTTCTCTGTTAGCCCATTAGATGAAGTTAAATTATTAAATTTTATAAATGATAAATACCTAAACGACTTTTTTAATAATTTTTTAAGTATTCTAAATAAAAAATTTATACATATAAAAAAATCCAAAATAACAACTAATGGAATTTTATGGTGCCTTAAAAAAAATAGTGAATTAAAAAAAATATTAAAGAAAATTCTAGATGAAGAACTAATTCACATCAAGCAACATCGTCCAGATATAGTAGCTTCTTGGAAGTATTATCAAGAATTTGAAAAAATGTGTAAGGAGTTAGATGGTAATATTTAAGAGATTTGTAAATTAATAAAAAAAAAGATATAATTATGTTTTAATTTAGAGAAAGGAATCAATATGAAACAAGGGGATTTTACAGATGTTGCAAAGCATTATCATAATAGACCTGCTTATAGTCCGTTTTTACTTGAAAAACTTGTAGCTTGTATCAATGATAAAAATAAAAATTTAAGAGATTTGAATATTGTTGAAGTAGGAGCTGGAACCGGAAAACTTACTAAGATGCTGGGAGAAATGTTTGGATGTCAAATTAGTGCTGTGGAACCAAACGATAATATGCGTGAAGAAGGGCAAAAATTTACACAAAATTTATCAAATATTTCTTGGCACAAAGGAAGTGGTGAAGAAACCTGCATGAGCAACAATCAAGCTGATTGGGTCATCATGGCTAGTTCTTTTCATTGGACAGATCCTAAAAAATCTCTCCCAGAATTTAATCGTATATTGACAGGGGGAGGGTATTTCACTGCGATTTGGAATCCTCGCCACATTGTAGAGGGTTCGGTTTTTGATGAAATTGAAAAGGAGATTAAACATATTGTTCCAGAGCTTGCTCGTGTAAGCAGTGGCACTCAAAATGTTAAAAAATGGGAAGAAATTCTTGTTTCAACAGGAGATTTCACGGACTGCTTTTTTATGGAGTGCGATTATAAAGAGTTTTGGGATAAAGATCGTTATCTTGGAGCTTGGCATTCTGTAAATGATATACAAGCACAAGCAGGTGAAAAAAGATGGAAGGAAATTTTAGAGATGATAGAAGCTAAAATTTCTCATATGCAAAGTATAGAGATTCCTTATAAAATAAGAGCATGGACAGCTAGAAAAGCATAAAATATTTCCTTTTTTCATCAGCTTTTCAAAGATGAAAAAAGGAAATAAAATGCAAAAACTAGTAGAACAAGTGTGGGATTATACCAAGCATGCTAAATTTTATAGCTATAGACCAAATTATGCTCCAAAAACTATAGATATGCTTATTAGTTTAGTTGGAAAAAAAGATATTAAAGCTGATATCGGTGCAGGAACAGGAAATTTAAGCATTATGCTTTTAGAAAGAGGATGCAAGGTAGTATCTGTAGAACCAAATGATGCGATGCGTGAGATCGGGATAGAAAGAACTAAGGATCAAAAGATTGATTGGGTTAGAGCAACAGGCTTAAACTCAACACTCCAAAATAGTGAATTTGATTGGGTGACTTTTGGTAGTAGTTTTAATGTAATGGATAGAAATGAAACATTAGAAGAAGCGCATTGCTTATAAAATCAGAGGGATATTTTTCTTGTACGTGGAATCACAGAGATTTAAACGATCCTGTACAAAAAATATCTGAAGATACTATTATAGAATTTGCACCAAATTATACAAGGGGAGCAAGAAGAGAAGATCAAAGACCAATTATAGAGAGTCGTAAGGATCTTTTTTGATAATATTGTTTACATCGAAGAGGATTTTTATTTTCATCAAAGCATTGAAAATTATATTAATGCATGGAAAAGTGTTAAAAATCCTTGCTGGGATTTGGAGACTGATGAAGGAAATGAACTTTTTAATAAAATTAGTGATAAAATTTCACAAAGACTTCCTAAGGAATTTAGTATAAAATATACCACTCGTTGTTGGAGTGCTAAAAAATATAAAACTAAGGAAAAACATGGTGGAGTTAAAATTTAAAACCAAAGCACAAAATTTAAAAAATTTACAAACAAAATTAAAAAAAGCAAAAGTTCTACCTTTGGTTTTAACTTCGCTTGAAGAATTAATATCAAATGAAGATAAAGTTTTACAGGATATTCAAACTTTAAAGGCTAATAGACTCATTATAAGAAGTTCTTCTTTAAGTGAAGATAGTATGAAAAACTCCAATGCAGGTGCTTTTCTTTCTTTGGCAAATATTAAAGCTGATTCTAAAGATGAGTTGTTAAAAGCTTTATATGAAGTTGCCAATTCTATGCCATCAAAAAGCGATGAAATTTTAGTTCAACCTATGCTCGAAAACATTACTCTTTGCGGTGTTGGTTTTAGTGTTGATAAGGATAATTTTTCCCCTTATTTTTGTCTTCAGTATGATGAAAATGGTTCAAATAGCTCTATTACAGATGGAAGCAGTAAGAGTGCAAAAACTTACTATCATTACAGAGATTATTTAGAATTTAAAGATATTAGACTTCAAAAAATTATAGAACTTATGAAGGAATTAGAAGTTTTATATGACTGTTGTTTTTTAGATGTTGAATTTGCATTTGCTATTCAAGATGATGAGGAAGAGCTTTTTTGCTTGCAAGTGCGTCCTTTGGTTATGCATGAAAAAAATAATTTATTTCATTCTTTACCAAAAGAAGCTTTATATAGATTTTATAAACGTTTTGAGTCTTTAAAAGAATCAAGATCTAGAGTTTTGGGAGATAAAGCCATTTTTGGGGTAATGCCTGATTGGAATCCAGCTGAAATCATAGGGTTAAGGCCTAAGCGTTTAGCTTTTAGTTTATATAAAGAAATCATTACGGATAATATCTGGGCGTATCAAAGAGATAATTATGGTTATAGAGATTTAAGATCCCATCCTTTAATTCATTCTTTTTTAGGCATTCCTTATGTGGATGTAAGATTATCTTTTAATTCTTTTATACCAAAAAAATTAGATGAAAATATTGCGCACAAACTTGTTAATTTTTACTTAGATAAACTTGATAAAAATCATGAATTGCACGACAAGATTGAATTTAATATCCTTTATTCTTGTTATGACTTTAATAGTTCCAAAAAATTAGAAGAACTTTTAAATCATGGTTTTAATGAAAATGAAATCAAAAGATTAGAATTTTCATTATTAGAACTTACAAATAAGATTATTAATCCTAGATCAGGGCTTTACTTAAAAGACATACAAAAAGCTTATAAGCTAAAAAAAAGATACGATAGTATTATTAATTCTAATTTTTCTTTAATTGATAAAATTTATTGGCTTATTGAAGAATGTAAGCGTTATGGGACCTTGCCTTTTGCGGGGGTGGCTAGAGCCGCATTTGTAGCAATGCAACTTTTAAATTCTTTAGTTGAGATTGATTTTATAACTAAAGAGGAAAAAGATGATTTTTTAAATTCGCTCAATACGGTGAGTAAAAATTTAAGCAAACAAACAAACCATCTTAACTTTCACACTAAAGATCAATTTTTGAAAGATTTTGGACATTTAAGAGCAGGAACTTATAATATTTTATCTCCAAGATATGATGAAGATTTTGAGCTTTATTTTGATGTAGATCAAAAAGATAGTAAAGTTTATTTACAAGATAAAGCTTTTGTTTTTTCAGAAGAAAAGACAAAAGCTTTAAATGCTTTACTTAGAGAACATGGACTAGAGATTAATGCTTGTGAATTTTTTGATTTTTTAAAGCAGGCTATTGAGGGTAGAGAGCTTGTTAAATTTGAATTCACTAGATTGCTTTCTAAAGCTATAGTTTATATAGAAGAATTAGGCAAATATTATGGTATTGAAAAAGAAGATTTAGCTCATCTTGACATAAAAAGCATTTTAAATCTTTATTCTAGTCTTTATTCTGTAAATCCAAAAGAGCAGTTTGTAGAAGAAATTAATCGCAATAAAAAAGAATATGAACTTACACAAGCTATAAAACTTCCTTCTTTACTTTGTAATGCTGATGAAATTTTTTCTTTTTATAATCATAGTATTATTCCAAATTTCATCACACAAAAGAGCATCACTGCATTTACGGCGAAAGAAAATGATAAAGATTTAGAAGGAAAGATTGTTTTAATTTATGCAGCAGATCCTGGGTATGATTATTTATTTACAAAAAATATAGCAGGACTGATTACATGTTATGGGGGTGCTAATTCACATATGGCTATCCGTGCTTCAGAACTTGGAATGCCTGCTGTTATAGGAGTTGGAGAAGAAAATTTTGAAAAATATTTAAAAGCTAAAAAAATCAATATAGAATGTGAAAGTGAGCAAATATTTTGTTTATAGGTATTACTCAAAGACTTATTTGCAATGAAAATTATTATGAAGAAAGAGAATGTTTGGCTTTGGATTGGGGAAAATTATTTAATAAAGATTTATTTAAAAATTTTACTCCTCTTCCTCTTAGCTATGAAATAGATTTTTCTCATTATAAACATCTAGTAAAAGCTGTGATATTAAGCGGTGGCAATGATTTAAGTTTTTATAGTCCTAATGTTTTATCTAAAAAGAGAGATTTATATGAAAAGCAGGTTATAGAAATTTGTTTAAAACAAAAAATACCACTTTTAGGAATTTGCAGAGGAGCTCAGATGATAGCTCATTATTTTAACAGTCATATAAGTCCTTGTAAAAATCATATAGGCAAACATGAAGTATTTTTCTCAAAAGAAAAATTTATAAGCAATTCTTTTCATAATTTTGCTATTGAAAAATTAGGTGAAGATCTCGTAGAACTTTGCTTAGCAAAAGATAATACTATAGAAGCTTTTAAACATAAGTATGAAAATATTTTTGGTATAATGTGGCATATTGAAAGAGAAAATGGGCTTAATAATATTCAAATTTTAAAAGAGTGGTTTAGTTTAATCAAGGAATAATATGAATGCAATTATCTTAGCAGCAGGTTTTGGATCAAGACTGATGCCTTTAACAAAAGATCAACCAAAGTGTATGGTTGAGTATAAGAATAAAAAAATAATAGATTATGAAATCGAAGCTTTAAAATCAGCAGGTATAAATGAAATAGCTGTTGTGGGTGGATATTTAAACGATGTGCTAAAAAATTATCTTAATAAATATGATATTGAGCATTTTTTTATTAATTCAAAATATGATAAAACTAATATGGTTCATACTTTTTTTTGCGCTAAAGATTTTATGTTAAAATGCATCGAAGAAAAACAAGATTTGATTATTTCTTATGCAGATATTGTTTATTTTCAAGATTGCGTGCAAAAGCTTATAAATGCCAAAGAAGAACTTGCTATAGTAGTTGATAAGTCTTGGCGTAAGCTTTGGAGTAAACGCTTTGCAAATCCTTTAGAAGATGCTGAAACATTAAAGATGATAAATGGTTATATTATAGAACTTGGAAAAAAAGCTAATGCCTATGATGAGATAGAAGCTCAATATATAGGACTTTTTAAATTTTCTTATCAATTTCTTTCTGAAGTTATTGCTTTTTATGAAATGCTTGACCGAGATATTTTATATGATAATAAAAATTTTGAAAATATGTATATGACAAGTTTTTTGCAGGCTTTAATTGAAAAATACAACAACGCAAAAGCAGTGGAAATTGATGGCAATTGGTGTGAAATTGATTTTATGAGTGATTTAGAGGTGCAAATTGAAAAATAATCCTTATATTATTTGGCTTACTGGTTTAGCTGGAAGCGGAAAAACAACTATAGGTCAAGCTTTGTATGAAAAATTAAAACTAAAATATAAAAACCTTATTTATCTCGATGGAGATGAGTTAAGAGAAATATTAGGACATTATGTATACGATAAACAAGGTCGCATTGATATGGCTTTGAAAAGAGCTAAATTTGCAAAATTTTTAAACGATCAAGGTATGATAGTTATTGTCACTACGATTTCAATGTTTAATGAGGTTTATGATTATAATAGAAAGCAATTAAAAAATTATTATGAAATTTATATAGAATGCGATATGCATGAATTAATACAAAGAGATCAAAAAGGGCTTTATACTAAGGCTTTAAATAAAGAAATTGATAATGTAGTTGGTGTTGATATAAAATTTGATAAACCAGAGGCTGATTTAGCGATCAATAATTCTTGTCGAAATAATTTAGAAGAAAAAGTTGAACTTATAATAAAGAAATTGGCATTGTGAAGTATTACTCAATATCAAAAAAACTTATCGCTAATGCTAGGAATTTTTACAGCATTTTTTTATATAAGAGAAATTTAAAAATCAATAAAGATGATCTTTTCCTTGGCTGGGGACGCAAAAAATCAGGTTTAAAAGCTATGAATTTAGCAAAAAAATATAATACCAAATTCATACTTTTAGAAGATGGATTTATCCGCTCATTAAACTTAGGGGTTGAAAATAGCCCAAGTTTTTCTATAATTAAAGATGATATAGGCATTTATTATGATGGAACAATGCCTTCAAAGCTTGAAAATCTTTTAAATACTTATGAATTTAAAGATGAAGAAATCAAACAAGCTAAAAAAGCTATAGAGCTTATCAAAAAATATAAAATTAGCAAGTATAATAACAATCTTGATATTCCAGATGATTATTTTCAAAAAGATGAAAAACGCGTTTTAATCATCACTCAAACAGCCAATGATGCCTCTCTTGAATTTGGTTTTGCTAAAGATTTTAAAACTGTCGATATGATAAAAGATGCCATAAAAGAAAATCCTGATTCTAAAATTTATATAAAAATCCATCCTGATGTTTTAAGCGGTAAAAAACAAAGTGATTTAGTTATAAATTCCTTACCTAAAGAATGTATTTTAATCACTGAAAATTTTAATCCCATAGCCTTGCTTGAGTTTTTTGATAAGGTTTATACCAAAACTTCTGGTATGGGTTTTGAAGCTTTGATACAAGAATGTGAGTGTGTTTGTTATGGCATGCCATTTTATGCAGGTTGGGGTCTAACAAAAGATAAATTAGAGTGTAAAAGAAGGATACAAAAAAGAAGTTTAGAAGAAGTTTTCTATGCTGCTTATATACTTTATGCTGAGTATTTTAATCCTTATTTAAATCAAAAAAGTAATATTTTTGACACTATTCAAACTTTAGCAAAATATAAAAGCATAGAAAAGGCAAATTCTAATAGACTTTTTATGCTAGGCTTTACCTTATGGAAAAGGCATTTTATCAAGCCTTTTTTTAAGGCTAAAAATAATGAAATTATTTTTTTAAATTCTATTAAATCTTTAGTTAGATACAAGTTTAAAGAAGATGATAAATTTTTCATTTGGGGTAAAAGGATAGATTATAATACTCTTAAAAGCACTCTTATAAAAAAAGCACAAGATGAGAATTTGCTTCATTTTACTCCTAAAATTTCTTTAGTTGAAGATGGATTTATTCGCTCAATCTCTTTAGGTTCTGATCTTACGCGCCCTTTTTCTTTAATCGTTGATGATAAAGGACTTTACATAGATCCAAATAAACCAAGTAAACTAGAAGAGCTTTTACAAAACGAAATCTTTGATGAAAATATGCTAAATAGGGCAAAAAATATTATAAAAATCTTACTTGAGAACCGCTTTTCAAAATATAATGGCTTAAAGCATGAAGACTTAAAAATCAATGCCAAAATAGGACAAAAGATTATTTTAATCCCTGCTCAAGTTGAAGATGATGCTTCGATGATTTTAGGGGGTTTTGGCTTATCTACTCTTGGTTTGATTAAGGAGGTGCGTTCTAAAAATCAAGATGCTTATATCATCTTTAAGCCTCATCCTGATGTGTTAAGTGGCAACCGTGTGGGTTTAAAAGATGAAACACTCATTTTGGAATTTTGTGATGAGATTGTAAAAGATTGCAGTATTGATAGTGCTATAAAAATTGCTGATGAAATTCACACTATTACTTCTACAAGTGGTTTTGATGCTCTTTTAAGAGCTAAAAAAGTTTTTACTTATGGTATGCCTTTTTATGCAGGCTGGGGTTTAACAAAAGATAAGCATAAACGTGAAAGAAGAACAAGAAAACTAAGCCTAGAAGAGCTTGTAGCAGGTGTTTTGATCACATATCCAAGATATATAAATCCTAAAACAAAAACTTTATGTGAAATTGAAGTTTGTTTAGATATAATGCTAAATTTACAAAAAGATTATTTTTCAAAAAAACATATAAAATTGGCAATAGATTTTAAAACCTTTATACTTAGAAAAATAAGAAGATTTTATGAATTTTTAGCAAAGAAATGAGATTTAGCACTAAAATTAAAAAAGAATTTAGCGGTAAAAATGTTTTACTCTTGCAAGGGCCTGTGGGAAATTTTTTTCATCATCTTGCAATGAAAATGAAAAAAAACCAAACTAAAGTTTTTAAACTCAATTTTAACGGCGGAGATTTTTTTTTCTATCCTAGTGGAGCGAGGTGTAAGTGCGATGAAAAAGATCTTGAAAATTTCTATAGAGATTTTTTTCAAAGTAAAAAAATCGATGCTATTTTAATGTATAATGATTGTCGCATTATCCATGCTAAGGCTATTAAAGTGGCTAAAGAATTAGAAATTGAAGTATGGATTTTTGAAGAAGGATATTTAAGGCCTTATTGTATTACTTTGGAAAAAGATGGAGTGAATGCAAATTCTTCTTTGCCGCGTGATAAAAATTTTTATCTTTCTCAAAATATTTTTACCAAAGAAAGCATAAAAGAAATTCCAGGTGGATTTAAATTTATGGCTTTTGATGCCTTTTTGTATTGGTTATTTGCTTTTATTTTGGCCCCATTTTTTAACAACAAACTTCATCATCGCACTTTATATCCTTTTGAATTTTTATTTTGGTTTAGATCATTGTATAGAAAATACCTTTATAAGATTACAGAAAAAAAACTAAATGAAAAGATTTATAATTTAGAAAAAAAGTACTTTTTGGCGATTTTACAAGTTTATAGCGATACGCAAATTAAATATCATTACAAAAAAAGCATAGAGCACTTTATAGAGCAAACCATACTTTCTTTTGCAAACCATGCAAGAGCTAAATCTTATCTAGTTTTTAAACACCATCCTATGGATAGGGGTTATAAGAATTATTCTAAACTCATAAATGATTTAAGTCAAAAATATCATGTAGAGGGAAGGGTTTTATATGTTCATGATATCCACTTGCCAGTTCTTTTAAGAAAGGCTTTAGGTTGTATTACTATAAATTCAACAGTAGGCCTTAGTGCTATTTTAGAAGGCTGTCCGACTAAGGTTTGTGGCAATGCTTTTTATGATTTTGAAGGCTTATCTTATCCAAAAAAACTTCAATTTTTTTGGCGTGAAGCTCATGCTTATAAACCCAATCCTGTTTTGGTGTGTAATTTTAAGAAATATCTTTTACAAACTAACCAATTCAACGGCA
This sequence comes from Campylobacter sp. BCW_6466, assembly GCF_001762835.1. Classification (NCBI taxonomy): domain Bacteria; kingdom Pseudomonadati; phylum Campylobacterota; class Epsilonproteobacteria; order Campylobacterales; family Campylobacteraceae; genus Campylobacter; species Campylobacter sp. BCW_6466. The sequence goes on along the minus strand of NZ_MJXO01000046.1, from coordinate 53,545 downwards.
ATTTTTATAAAAATTTCTTTTTAGACAAATAAGACTAAAAAGCTTTGATTAAGAGAGCTTTTAAAGCAAAGTTGTTATAATTAAAAGCAAAAAGAAATATTGTATGGATAGGGAAGTATTTTATATAGCAGGATATGATCCTAAAAGTTATAGATTTTATTATGATTTATTTAAAAAAAACCTAAAAGATTATTCTCATGCTTTTAACATTAAGACTGATTTAAGTAAAATTGAAAAAAATGAGCAATTTCCTTTTTTTCAAATTTCGTGCGAAGGAGTACAAACTAAATATCATTTTTTAACATGGAATGATATTGTTAAGAAAAATTGGTCAGAAAATTACAAAGATGCCTTAGCGGACTGTTATAGTTTTTTTAGAATTTATACTATCACAGGACTTTTTATCAAATTTGGTAAAGAGTCGATTTATCAGCTTATCACAGGTTATTATCCTTTTTTTTATGTGTTATTTTCTTTATTATTTTCTTTGATTTTGGCTTTTGGAAGTTTTGCTTTTTTGCAAAATTATATGCATTTTTCTTTAGCTATCATCATAGGATGTTTTTTAGGATTTTTACTAAATCATTTTTTATTTAAATTAGGTAAGAAATTAGCTGTATTTTGGATAGCAAGAATTTGTGCTTTTTGTGCTACTTGGCAAGATAAAAAAACAGGCGCTATGCAAGAAAGAATCAAGCTTTTTGCAAATACTATAGTAGAGAAGCTAAAACAAAATGAAAATAAACAAGATTATGAACTTATTTTAGTAGCACATAGTGTTGGAACTATAGTTTGTATAGAAGTTTTGGAGTGTATTTTAAGACAAAATTTAGATTTATCTTTACTTCGTAAATTAAAAATTCTTACTTTAGGAGAATGCATACCTTTAGTGAGTTATCAAAAAAAAGCAGATGAATTTAGAAAGAAGCTCGAATTTGTTTCAAGGTTTGATTTAAAATGGTATGATTACACATCGATTATTGATGGAGCATGTTTTCCTCAAGTGGATTTTTTCCGCACGAGTGGTGTAAATGCTAAATTTACACCCCCATTTTTAAGTGCTAAATTTCACACTTTATACGAAAAACATGAGTATAAAAAAATAAAAAGAGATAAAAACAAAGCGCACTTTTTATATCTTTATAGTATTAGTGTTAAAGGTGATTATGATTTTTTTTCTTTCATCATAATGCCTAAATTTTTAGAAGAAAAGGTAAAAATATGAGTGAATGTCCCTTTTTTCCAAAACCTTATAAAAATAAAGCTTCTACACTTTTAACTTTTTTGTTAAAGCGTAGATCTTGGCTTGATGGACTTTATGAGCGTAGTTATAAAATGCAAACAGGCTATGTGAAGATGCCAAATTTTGATCTTTATGTCATAAATGACACTAAAGAAGTTAAAAGAATGATGGTTGATGAGGTTAGAGAATTTCCTAAAAGTGCATTTTTGCATGAGCTTTTAAGTCCGCTTTTAGGGGAGAGTATTTTTACTACAAATGGTGAAGCTTGGAAAAAACAAAGAGAGCTTTTGCGCCCAAGTTTTGAAATGACTCGTATCAATAAAGTGTTTAATCTTATGAGCGAAGCTGTGGCAGATATGATGGATCGTTTTAGCAAGTATCCAAATCATGCTGTTATCGAAGTAGATGAAGCTATGACTTTTATTACTGCTGATGTGATTTTTCGTACCATTATGTCTTCAAAACTCGATGAGGAAAAAGGTAAAAAAATCTTAAATGCCTTTGTGACTTTTCAAGAGCAAAGCGTGCATACAGCCATGCGTCGTATGTTTCGTTTTCCAAAATGGCTTTCTTATATATTAGGAGATCGTAAGCGTGCTAAGGCCGGAGATGTGATTAGGCAGGTTTTAAGTGACATCATAAAACCAAGATATGATATGGCGGATAATGCAGAATTTGAGGATATTTTAGGATCTTTGCTTTTAGTAGTGGATGCGGATACAAATAAGCGTTTTTCTTTTGAGGAAATTTTAGATCAAGTGGCTATGCTTTTTTTAGCAGGACATGAAACCACAGCAAGTTCTTTGACATGGACGCTTTATTTGCTTAGTCTTTATCCTAAGGAGCAAGAAAAAGCTTATGAGGAGATTACTCAGGTTTTACAGGGTGGAGCCATTGAAATTTCGCATCTAAGACAGTTTAAATACTTAACAAATATTTTCAAAGAATCTTTAAGACTTTATCCTCCTGTTGGATTTTTTGCAAGAGAGGCAAAAAAAGATACCCAAGTTAGAGATAAGCTTATTAAAAAAGGTTCTGGGGTGGTGATTGCTCCTTGGCTGATACACAGACATGAAGAATTTTGGACAAATCCACATGGATTTAATCCTTCTCGTTTTGAAGGAGAATACAAAAAAGATGCTTATTTGCCTTTTGGGGTAGGGGAAAGAATTTGCATAGGACAAGGTTTTGCTATGCAAGAAGCGATTTTGATTTTGGCTAATATTTTAAAAACTTACAAACTAGAACTTGAAGAAGGTTTTGTACCTGATGTAGTAGGGCGTTTAACAGTGCGTTCGGCTAATGGAATGAGGATAAAATTTAGCAAAAGAAAACTATGAAAAGAGTTAGAACTAAAATTCGTGCCAATTTTCGTCGTCGTGTAAAACGTACCTTAAAAGGAAGCTTAAAAGAAAAATTAGCAGGGACTATTCTGCTTTGTGCAATAGTACCTTTAGCAGTTTTAGGATATCTTTTTATCGTGATTATAGGAACTTTTTTTAATACCGCACGAGCAAGACAGGGTGTTAGAGCCTTAGATCATTTTGTAAATGCAAGCTTGTTTAATGGCTATGCTTGGGAGAGCGTTTCTTCTCATGCGTGGCGTGAAAGAAATCGCAAAAAATGGGCAAGGATTGTTATAAAAATCACAGATTTTTTTCAAAAAGATCATTGTAAAAGAGCAAATAAAAGAGAACAACCTGTGGTAGATTTCATACTTTCAAGAAATTTAGACAAGCAAACTATAGGAAAATAATCAAACTATAACCACTATGGCTATAGCAAAACCATTATCATGAGAAATGCTTAGGGAAGTTTGAGTGATATTAAAATCTTTTGTAATTTTTTGAGAATATTTTAATTTAGGCGCGTTTTTTTCATCTTTTGATATTTCAATATCAAAAAAACTGCATAATTCACAAATTCCAACACCCAAAGCCTTGCTAGCAGCTTCTTTAGCAGCCCAAAGACCTGCTAGAGTTGCTGGATTTTTAATGAGTATTTGTTCTTTTGGGCTTAGAAATTTATCCAGAAAATTTTTGCCATGTCTAGAATGAATTTTTTCTATCCTAGAAATGGCGATGATATCACAGCCTACACGCATTTAAGAAACTACAAAATCCGTAAAATAAACATTTTTAATAAAGCCATCGGTTAAAATTTCATTGATTTTTCCAACTAGCTCATCTTTTAAACGTTCTTTGCCTTTTTGTGTACTTACTTCTTCAAAAGTTTTAGCTGTTAATGTACGAATAATAATATCACGAATCACTGGAACTTTTTTATCGAGTTCAGGTTTTAAAAGTTCGCTATTTTGTTCTAGTTCTATAGTGCATTTTACATATCTTGAGCCGCTATCGCTAAGTAAATTTAGGGTAAAAGGATCAAGTGGATACATAGGACCTATATTAGCAAAATCACTACCTCGTTGAGTAGGGGCTGAAACTTTAGGTTTATCGGCTTTTACCTCTTCTTTTGGAGCTTCTTTGACTTCACTTTCATCACTTGAACTGCTTGAAATAAGCCAAGCAATCACTCCCATAATACTAAGAAGTAAAACAAAAAGTAAAATAACAATAATAATTACAAGTGAACCACCTTTTTTCTTTTTCGTTTCTTCGTTTTCTAATTCTTCATCCATAAATTTTCCTTCATTTAGTGAAATTAATGTAAAATTGTAGCAAAAATTTCTTTTCTATCCAAATTTGCTTTAGAAAAACGATAAATTTAGGTTAAAGAAGAGATGAATTTGAAGGAAAATAATGTTAGATGTGATTTTTAGAGAATATGATATAAGAGGACTTTATGGCAAAGAACTGAATGAAAAAAGTGTTAAGGCTATAGGTTTTTGCTTGGGACAAACAATGCTAAATAAAGGCTGTAAAAATGTAAGTGTAGGCTATGATGCAAGATATAGTGCAAATGAACTTTTTAATTATCTAGTGAGTGGACTTAACAAAGCGGGAATAAAAATCTATGATATAGGGCTTGTACCAACTCCATTGGGATATTTTAGTCTTTATGAGGGCTTGAAATTTGATGCAAATGTTATGATAACAGGCTCTCATAACCCAAAAGATTATAATGGTTTTAAAATCACTATCAATAAAGAAAGTTTTTTTGGCATGGAATTAAAAGAGTTTTCAAAAGAAGTTTATAAGCATTTAGATGATGAGATTGAAGAAAATTTAGAAGTAGAAAAATATGATATTTTAAACCTTTATGTGAAATTTATGTGCGAGCAATTTAGCTTTTTAAAGGATTTTAATTATAAATTTGGTGTTGATTGCACAAATGGTGCGGCTGGAGTGGTGATAAAGCCTTTAATTAAGGCTTTAAATTTAAAAGCTCATGTAATGTTTGCAAAGCCTGATGGACAGTTTCCAAACCATGCTCCAGATCCTACAGAAGAAGAAAACTTAAGTGCGATTAGAGAGTTTTTAAATCAAAATCAAGATTATTCTTTAGCTTTTGCTTTTGATGGGGATGCTGATAGAATGGTTGCTTTGAGTAAAACTCATGTATTTTGTGGGGATGAGCTTTGTTATTTGTTTGCTAAAAATATTCCTAATCCACGCATTTTAGGTGAGGTAAAATGTTCTAAAAATCTTTTTGATGAAGTGGCTAAATTTGGAACTATTTTTATGGGAAAAACAGGACATTCTAATATCAAAAAAATGATGAAAGAAAAAGATATTGATTTAGCTGCTGAAGTGAGCGGACATATTTTCTTTAAACATAGATATTTTGGTTATGATGATGGAATTTACGCATTTTTAAGAGCCTTAGAACTTGTTTATAAGGGTTTTGATTTAGAAAGTATGATTAAAGCTTTACCAAAACTTTATACTACGCCTGAAATTAAAATTCCTGTAAATGAAGAAGAAAAATTTAAACTTGTGGAAGAATTTCAAAAAGAGATCGAAAAAGGAGCTTTAAAAGGTGTTAAAAGTCTTTGTGAAATCGATGGAGCTAGGATAGATTTTGGCGATGGATGGGCTTTGCTTCGTGCATCTAATACCAGCCCTTATCTTATCACACGTTTTGAAGCAACTTCTTTAGAAAGAGCAAAAGAGCTTGAAAGTATGGTATTCAGTTTGTTTAATGAGATAAAAGCTAGGCTTAAGAATTGATGAGATAATATTTCGCGATTTAAATTTATTTTAAAAAGGAATTAAAAATGAAAAAAATACTTATTCTACTTACGCTATGTGCCTTTGCTTTTGGTGTAAGTGAATGCGATAAAAAAATTGATCGTATTAATAAAGAAATCAGTTTTTCTAAAGCACATAATGATACAGCTAGAACTTTAAGCTTAGAGCTTGCTTTAAAACAAGTACAAAATGATTGTGCTAAAGATCCTATGTTTTATGATAAAAAGTTAGAAGCTAAAAAACTTAAAGAACAAGAAGTGGAAAAAATCGAAAAAGAACTTGATGCTTTAAAAGAACAAAAAGATTATATGAGTAAGGCTGAGTATAAAGCTAAAAAAGAAGCTTTAAAAGAACAAAAAGAGAAAATCAAAAAAGAAATTAAAGAATATATCGATAATCTCTAAAAATTAAAAGGCTAATTAAATTTAGCCTTTTTAAACCCTACCTTTTTTAAGATTTTCTAATAATTCTTCTATATTATAAATTCCTCTGTGTTCTGGTGTTAAAAGATGGATTAAAATATCACCAAGATCAATCACGCTCCATTCTTCACTACTATCTATGTTTAAAAATTCCTCACCTTTGGCTTTAAGTTGTGTTTTAAGCTCATCGATCAAAGATAGAGCGTGTCTTTCTCCTAAAGTAGCTGCGATAATGACATATTTTACAAAGTATTCTTGCTCGCTCATGTCAATGGTTTTGATATCTTCAGCTTTTTTTTCATCTAAAATTTTAACGATTAAATCTATTCTTTCTTGCATTATTGTCCTTTAATTTTTGAAATTGTATCAATTTTTTTGTAATTTTTCATAATATTTTTTTACTTCATCTTTAATTTCTTCGCAAACTTCATTTGTATTTAAAGTGTTGCGTATGAAAGAAGAAGCGATTTTTTTATCGGTTTTTAAATCTTTAAAATTCTTAGGAATTTCTATATCATTGCGATTAGCAATAACAAATTCTACTAAAGAATTAAGTTTTTCAAAATCATGCCAAAGATGAAGTTTTTCTAAATGATCAGCACCAATTAAAAGATAAAATTTACTAGGATTATAAAGCTTATAAAGATACTTAACACTTTCTATGCTAGGAACAGGGCGTTTTTGCTTGGTTTCAAAATCACAAATTTCAACTTTTGGAAAATGTCCCCAAAGTTTTTTAACCCATAAGAATCTTTGCTTTTCATCAGCACTAAAGTTTTGTTTAAAAGGGTTGATATAAGTAGGCATAATAATAAGCTTATCAATATCTAATTTTTCCAAAGCCTCTAAAACAACGCTATTGTGTCCATTATGTGGTGGATCAAAACTGCCACCAAAAAGTGCTATCTTCATTAAAATTTTAACCTTTTTTTTGTAGAATATTAACATTATATTTTGCAAAAGGAAATTAAATGGCTGTAAAAGTTGCTATAAATGGTTTTGGACGCATAGGCAGATGTGTTGCAAGAATCATCTTAGAAAGAAATGATATTGAGCTTGTGGCGATAAATGATACTACGGATATTGAACTTACAAAATACCTTTTTAAATACGATACAGTACATGGTGAATTTAAAGGCAGTGTTGATAGTGAAGGCGATGATTTAGTGGTAAATGGTAAAAAAATCAAAGTATTTAAAAGTCGCAATGTAAAAGATCTTGACTTTGCAAAACACGGTGCACAAATTGTTTTAGAGTGCACAGGAGCGCATTTAACTATAGAAAAATGTCAAGAATTTATAGATATGGGAGTACAAAAAGTGATCATGAGTGCTCCTGCAAAAGATGATACACCTACTTATGTTTTAGGGGTAAATTCAGAACTTTACAAGGGTGAAAGCATTATTTCTAATGCAAGTTGTACAACAAATTGTTTAGGTCCTGTTTGTCGTGTTTTACAAGATAATTTTGGCATAGAAAAAGGACTTATGACAACAATACATGCTTATACAAATGGACAAAGTATTATTGATGCTAAAGCTAAAGATAAACGCCGTTCTCGTGCTGCAGCGCAAAATATCATTCCAACTTCTACAGGCGCAGCAAAAGCTATGAAACTTGTTATGCCTGAACTTAATGGCAAGCTTCATGGACAAAGTATGCGTGTGCCAGTGATTGATGTATCAAGCGTGGATTTAACTGCGCAACTAAGCCGTAAAGTCAGCAAAGATGAAATCAATGAAGCTTTCAGAAAAGCTGCAACTACAAATTTAAAAGGCATTTTAATGGTGGATGATGATGAAAGAGTTTCAAGTGATTTTATCACTTGTTCTTATGGAGCAATTGTGGCAAGTGATTTAACTCAAGTGATTGCGGATGATTTTATCAAGGTAATTGCTTGGTATGATAATGAATGGGGCTATTCAAGTCGTCTAGTAGATATGGCAGTATATATTGCAAATAAGGCTTAATCATGAGTGATATTATTTCTATAAAAGATATTGATTTAGCTAAGAAAAAAGTTTTTATAAGATGTGATTTTAATGTTCCTCAAGATGATTTTTTAAATATCACTGATGATAGACGCATAAGATCAGCTATTCCTACAATAAGATATTGTTTGGATAATGGTTGCAGTGTGATTTTAGCCTCTCATTTAGGGCGTCCAAAAGAAATTAGTTCCAAGTATTCTTTAGAACCTGTGGCTAAGCGTCTTGCTAGACTTTTAGATAAAGAAATTATTATGGCAAAAGATGTTATCGGCGAAGATGCAAAAACCAAAGCTATGAATTTAAAAGCGGGTGAAATTTTACTTCTTGAAAATTTACGTTTTGAAAAAGGCGAAACTAAAAATGATGAAAATTTAGCCAAAGAACTTGCTTCTATGGTTCAAGTTTATATCAATGATGCTTTTGGAGTGTGCCATAGAGCACATTCTAGTGTAGAGGCGATTACTAAATTTTTTGATGAAAAACACAAAGGCGCAGGATTTTTACTCCAAAAAGAAATTGATTTTGCAAGCAATCTTATCAAACATCCAGCACGTCCTTTTGTTGCTGTTGTTGGAGGTTCAAAGGTAAGTGGAAAACTTCAAGCATTGACAAATTTATTACCAAAGGTAGATAAATTAATCATAGGCGGAGGTATGGCATTTACTTTTTTAAAAGCCTTAGGTTATGATATAGGAAATTCACTTTTAGAAGAAGAGCTTTTAGAAGAAGCTAATAAAATTCTTACTAAAGGTAAAAATTTAGGAGTGAAAATTTATCTTCCAGTAGATGTTGTAGCCGCTCCTGCGTGCTCACAAGATGCGCCGATGAAATTTGTTCCAGCGCAAGAAATTCCAAATGGTTGGATGGGTTTAGATATAGGACCTGCAAGTGTGAGACTTTTTAAAGAGGTGATTTCTGATGTGCAAACGATTTGGTGGAATGGACCTATGGGTGTTTTTGAAATTGATAAATTTTCAAAAGGTAGTATTAAAATGAGTCATTATATTAGCGAAGGACATGCAACTTCTGTTGTTGGCGGTGGCGATACGGCTGATGTGGTTGCGCGTGCAGGTGATGCAGATGAGATGACTTTTATTTCTACTGGAGGTGGTGCTTCTCTTGAACTTATAGAGGGTAAAGAACTTCCAGGTGTAAAAGCTTTAAGATCTAAGGAAAATGAATGATCTTTGCTGCAAATTTAAAATGCAATCACACAAGGGCAAGCTTTAAAATTTATGCTGAAATTTTAAATAAAACTATGGGGGCAAAATGCGATGATATTATCGTTTTTCCACCTAGCGTAGCATTTTTAGAAAATGAAAATAACTTCATACAAGGAGCACAAAATTTTTATCCTTGTGTTAATGGCGCTTTTACAGGCGAGCTTGGAAAAGAACATTTGGACGAATTTGGGATCAAATGTGTTTTAATCGGGCATTCTGAAAGAAGAGCTTTAGGAGATGAAGAATTTATTAAGGCTAAATTTGATTTTGCTAAAGAGCATGGTTACAAAATTATTTTTTGTATAGGTGAAAATTTAGATACAAAAAATTCAGGCAAGACTTTAGAGTTTTTAAAAAAACAACTTGAAATTATTGATTTAAATTATGAAAAACTCATCATCGCTTATGAGCCTATTTATTCTATAGGAACGGGAGTGAGCGCACAAACTACAGATATTGCTAAAGTGCTTGAATTTTTAGCGAGTTTAACTAAGGCGCCTTTACTTTATGGTGGAAGTGTGAATGAAAATAATATTAAAGAAATTTTAAGTGTAAATCATTGTGGCGGAGTTTTGATAGGCTCTGCAGCTTTAAAAGTAGAAAATTTTATAAAATTAATCAAAGGATAAAAGATGATTATGAAAGGTAAAAAAGGTCTTATTGTAGGGGTTGCAAATAATAAATCTATCGCTTATGGCATAGCAAAAGCATGTTTTGATCAAGGAGCCCAGCTCGCTTTTACTTTTTTGAATGATGCTTTAAAAAAACGCGTAGAACCTATAGCGCAAGAGTTTAATTCTAATTTTGTTTATGAGCTTGATGTAAATAATAACGAGCATTTAGATTCTATCGCTGAAAAAATCAAAAAAGATTTAGGCGAGATTGATTTTGTAGTGCATGCGGTTGCTTTTGCTCCAAAAGAAGCTTTAGAAAATTCTTTTTTAGAAACTTCAAAAGAAGCTTTTGATATAGCTATGCAAACTTCTGTGTATTCTTTACTTTCTTTAACGCGTGCAGTTTTACCTATTTTAAAAGATAAGGGTTCGATTTTGACTTTAAGTTATCTTGGAGGGGTTAAATATGTGCCTCATTATAATGTTATGGGTGTAGCAAAAGCTGCACTTGAAAGTTCTGTGCGTTATTTGGCAAGAGATTTAGGGGTAAAAGGAATCCGTGTTAATGCTATTTCAGCAGGTCCTATTAAAACTTTGGCAGCAAGTGGAATAGGGGATTTTAGAATGATTTTAAAATACAATGAAATCAATTCTCCTTTAAAACGCAATGTTAGTATAGAAGATGTAGGAAATTCGGCTATGTATTTACTTAGCGATTTGGCAAATGGTGTTACAGGTGAAATACATTATGTCGATGCAGGATATAACATCATGGGTATGGGTGATGTTGAAAAAAATGAAGAAGGGCAAACTGTTCTTTGTTGGGATAATCAAAAAGGATAAAAAATGGCAAAGCTTAGCAATGAAGAATTAAAAAATATACTTGAAGATCGCATTAAAAAACTTGAAAATTCTACTTTAAAAGAGGATAAGGTTATTAATGAAGAAAGTGTAAAAATTCTTGCTAGGCATTTATCTTTAGGCAATGAAATTCCAGCTCTTGCTCAAAGATTTTTTCAAATCGCACCTAAGACAAAGTTAGTATGGCTTCATCTTTGTGAATGTACAGGGTGTAGTGAGAGTTTGTTGCGTTCTGAGTTGCCAAGTTTTGATGAGCTTATTTTTGATTTTTTTTCTTTAGAATATCATGAAACTTTAATGGCAGCAAATGGCACTAAGGCTGAAGAACTTTTAGAGCATGTTTTAGAAGAAGATTTTATTTTAGCGGTTGAAGGTGGTGTTGCAGCCATTGATACCTTTTTTCTTACTATAGGAGCACAAGGAGAGAGTGGCTATGAAATTTTAGAAAAACTAGCTGCTAAAGCCAAGGCTATCTTTGCAGTGGGTACTTGTTCAAGTTATGGTGGTATTCAGGCTGCTTATCCAAATCCTAGTAAAACTTGTGGTATTAGTGAAGTTTTAAGTCAAAAAGTAGTAAATATCCCAGGTTGTCCTCCAAGTGATGCAAATATCATTGTGACTTTAAGTTTTTTTGCTTTATTTGGAGTTTTGCCTGAACTTGATGAGCAAAATCGTCCTGTGTGGGCTTATGGTAAATGTTTGCATGATATGTGTGAAAGAAAGGCGAAATTTGAAAGTGGGATTTTTGCTGAACATTTTGACGATGAGGCTGCAAAGAATGGAGCTTGTTTATTTAAGATAGGTTGTAAAGGACCTTATACTTACAATAACTGCCCTAAAGTGAAATTTAATGCTAAAACTTCTTGGCCAGTGGCTGCAGGACATGGTTGTATAGCCTGTAGTGAGAAAAATTTTTGGGATGAGTTTGGGAATTATGAAAAGCCTATGGCAAATATTTTTTCTTACGCTAAACTTTGCAATGAAGAGTTAAAACAAGAATTTTTTCTAGAAGAGCAAATTAAAATTTTAGAACAAATAGATTTTGAATTTGAAAGCAATATAAAACTTATTTTACAAAATATAGCTAAAAATAAATTAGGCGCTTTGCTTGTAGAAAATTATAAAAAATCCTTTGAAAAAAACTATGCTTTTATAGAACAAAATTTTGATGAAAATCCTATGCCTTCAAAAGATTTTTGGAAATATCTTGAGATAAGCTTTATTTTGGTTAAAGGCGCATTTTTAAAAGATAAGAATGATTTTTTAATTGCGGCAAAAAATTATGCTTTTAAACATGCAAGTCCTTATGATTTTAAGTTAAATATGAACGCTGAAAAACCAAAGCTTGATGTGAGCAAATCTTTTCGTATGACTTTAATCTATCTTTGCGGCGGACTTGATTTTGAAGGTGTTGCTTATAGCATTTTAAAAGCTTTTGAAGATAATATCGCTAAAATTTCATCATTAAAAGCAAGTTAGTTTAATAAAATTTTAGCGATATAAAGTCCTATAAAAGCTACTATATAAGCACTTGTGCAGGTAAAAAGAAAGAGAAAGAGAGTATATTTTAGCTTTCCACTTTCTTTTGAAAAAACTATAGTTGCTGCAAAGCAGGGATTATAAATCATTACAAATAAAATAAAAGCCACTGCACTTGGTATGGGTATATTTTTAGCGATAATTCCTTTTAAATCATTATTTGTTTCATCTACATCTTTTCCTAGTGAATAAAGCACGCCCATAGTTGAGATCATCACTTCTTTAGCAGCCAAACCACTGATTAAAGATACGCTTAATTTCCAATCTAACTCAAGGGGTTTAAAAATAGGTTCTATGCTTTTGCCAAATTGTCCTAAATAACTTTGTTCTATAGCTCTTTCTTGAGCATTAAAATCATTTAAATTTTCTTCACTTTTTGGAAAATTGCTAGCAAACCATATGAGCAAAGAGGCCAAAAGTATGAAAGTTCCTGCTTTTTTAAGATACATTTTGGCTTTATTATAAACCATAAACCAAACTAAATGCCAATTTGGCATACGATATTTTGGCATTTCCATAACAAAAGGTTCATCAAGTCCACGAAATGCTGTCATTCTTAAAAATTTTGCAGCACAAAGTCCTAAAATCGCACCTAAAATATAAATTCCAAAAAGATAATTTCCTGCTTTTTCACTTGGAAAAAAAGCACCGATAAAAAGCACATATACAGGAAGTCTTGCCCCACAACTCATAAAATTGATCACAAAAAGAGTTAAAAGTCTATCTCTTTTGTTCTTAAGAGTGCGTGTAGCCATAAAAGCAGGTACTGAACAACCAAAACCAGTGATTAGTGGAATAAAACTTTTACCATGCAAACCAAATTTATGTAAAATCCCATCAAGTAAAAAAGCTACTCTTGACATATAGCCTGTGGTTTCTAAAAGAGCTATGCCTAAAAATAAAATCATTATATTAGGCAAAAAAAGTATCACAGCACCAACACCTGCGATAATCCCATCAGCCAAAGCTGAAGCGATAAAGGTATTAGAAATATTGTTTTTAACAAATTCACCTAAGGCATTAAAGCCTGATTCTATATAATCCATAGGAATTTGTCCTAAGCTAAAGGTGAGTTGAAATAAAAGCCACATTAAAAATAAAAATATAGGTAAGCCAAAGAATTTATGGATAAGTAAGGCATCGATTTTTTTGGTTAAATTTCTCTCTTCTTTTTTATGTGTGATAATTTTTTTTGAAAGTTCATTAATAAAATATAATAAATCTTCTTTTTCTGGACTTTTTTCGCAAAGCGGAGTGTAAAATTGGGATCTTGGAATAAATTTACTTTCAAATAAAATAATAATTTTTTGCAGCAAAAGTTCTAAATTTTCTTTTGTTTTTGCTGAAATTTCAACAACTTGACTTTGAAATTCTTGGCTTAAAATAGAAGTGTCAAGCTCTATACCTTCTTTTTTGGCTTCATCACACATATTTAAAGCTAAAAGCATTTTTTTATTAAGGCTTAAAAGTTCTGCACTAAGGATAAGATTGCGTTCTAAATTGGTAGCATCTAAAACATTAACAATAACATCATAGTCATTTTGATTTAAAAAATGACGTGTGATTTTTTCTTCTTCGCTATATCCATCTAAAGAATAAGTTCCTGGCAAATCAATGACTTCAAATTCATAGTTTTTGTAAAAAGTTTTTGCACTTGCTTTTTCTATAGTAACTCCGCTAAAATTTCCTACTTTCATATTGGCTTTGCAAAGCGCATTAATAAGAAGACTTTTGCCTACATTAGGCTGACCTACAAGGGCTATTTTGATTTTTTTCATATAAGATTCACTTCTATGGTTTTAGCTTCATCAGATCTTAGGATAACACAACTTGTATCAAGTTCTACCATTATGGTGGCATTTTTTAAAGAGGAGTGAATTTTTTTCAAGTTTTTATTTTTAATAAATCCAAAGCTTAAAAGTCTATTTTTGAGTTCTTTGTGAGCGTTTAAATTGACAATAATAGCCTTTTGTCCATCTTTTAACTCGTTTAAAGTCATTGTAATTCCTAAATTAATAATAAATATTATAATAAAAAAGTGTAATGAAATTATCCTTCTTGTAAAAAGAAGGATAAATATTTAAAAAGAAAAGTGGTTTAAATTTTCTAGATTGATGATTTGATCTAGAATTTTGTTAGCTTTAGCATTATCAAGGTAAATTTGTGCATTGGCTAAAAATTTAGCTTTTAATTCTTCAAAACTTAGTGGATTATCAAAATTACCTTTATTGATAAAAACATCTTTTTGGATTATGCGTCCATCTTGCAAACTGGCTTCTAAATGCCCTGGAAAATATTTTGGAAAGCCTTGAGATTTCCTTTTTTCGTAACTGATTTTTTTAGCAAATTCTAGTACTTCTCCACGCTTTAAATTTTCATAAGAATTAAGAGTGATTTTGCCATCAAAGAATCCTAGAGCCATTAAAAAAGGCATGGAAAATTTAGCTTCATAAGCACTATTTGGAGTGTATTTTGCTTCCAAAGGATCACAGATAAAAGAAATAGGAACTTCATCTACAAAACAATGAATACTTTTAATTTCATCAGCTTTTAAACCATCATTTTTTAAAGCAATAGCACAATCAATAAGCCCATGAGCAAAATGACAACTTGGATAAGGCTTGATTGAAACTTGCATAGTTTGCCAAATTTCTCCTAAGGCTTTGTTAAGTTCTGTTTTATCGCATTCTTCTTCTATGCCAAAACATTTAAAGATATTATCTCTACCTTCAAAAATACTCAAAGGTCCACTCATATTGTTTTTAGCAAAATGAGCTACCATAATGCCGTTTTTAATAGCATTGGCAATATGTAAAACTTTTGAATTAGATCCATTGGATAAAAACTCATTAACCCCACTTGCAAAACTTCCTGCAAGTCCTAAAGCATTGATGATTTGTTCTTTGTTAAGATCTAGCAAGATTGCACTTGCACTCACGCTTCCAAAAATTCCTGCAATAGCAGTGGTATGAAAACCACGCTTATGAAAAGTACCTTTGCTTGCAATGCCTACTCTAGCTGCAATTTCCCAGCCTACTATAAAAGCTTTGATGATTTTTTTTGCATCTTTGTTAACATGAAAACCATAACTTAAACAAAGCGGAGTTAAAATCGCACTTGCATGCAAAATCGCTTCTGTATGCGTATCATCAAAATCTAACGCATGAGAAGCAATGCCATCTAGCATAGCTGCATATATAGGATCTAATTTTTGATCATTTACCCAAATAGGAGTATTTTTTTCTGTGCTTAAATTTTCAAAAGCTTTAAAAGCATTTAAAACACATTCTTCTTTGCTTGCTGCTATAGCTGTTCCAAGGCTATCAAGCATAAGCTCTTTAGCCCTTTGAACAACTGTATTAGGGATATTTTCATATTTAAGATTGAAAATAAAATCCGCTAAAATTTCACTATAGAACATGATTTTTCCTATTTTAAGATAGCGCTATTTTTGATTTTTGCTAAAAATTCATCTACAAGTTTTGGTGCATATCCTACATAGGTTGTTGCATCAAGCAAAGCATCAATTTCTTTTTCTTTCAATACCTTAGATACTCTTTTATCTGCAAGTAAAACTTCTTTAAAAGTTTTTTGTTTTTCGATACCTAGCATAGCATTTTCATAAACAATTTCATGGGCGTGTTGTTTTCCATAATGATCGCTTAATGCAAACATAACACGCTCTGCTAAAACAAAACCATTAAGAGTATTTAAATTTTTAAGCATTTTGTCTTTTTTTACTTCTAAATCACTAAGAGCGAATTTCATATTTGCTAAAACCACAGAAAGCATTAAAAACATTTCAGGTAAAAGCTTCCATTCCATTTTCCAAACTTGACCATCTCTTTCATGTTCATGTCTTTCAATATCACTTAAAATGGCTAAATTTGCTTTAAAGGCATTGCTTACTGTAACTGCATTTTCACTTACTGCAGGATTTCTTTTGTGTGGCATAGTGCTTGATCCTACTTGTCCTTTGCCAAAAGGTTCAGCAACTTCATCAATTTCATTATGCGAAAGGATTAAAATTTCATGAGCAATTTTGTTAAAGGTTGCGTTGATATTACCTAGCACAAAACCAAGTTCTATAAAGCGATCACGTGCGCTCTGCCAAGAAATATTAGGCACATCAAGTCCTAAATTTTCTAAAGTGAGTTTTTCTACTTCGTTGCACTCATCACTTAAACTCGCTTTAGTTCCTACAGCGCCTACTATACTGCCTACATAAAGTCTTTTTTCAAGCTCAAGTATTCTTTCAAAATGACGCTCAAGTTCGCTTAACCAAATAGCCACTTTATGTCCAAAAGTAATAGGCAAAGCCTGAAGTGCTAAAGTTCTTCCCATCATAGCAGTGTTTTTATGGGTTTTAGCTAGTTTCGCTAAGGCTTTTGCGATAGCTTTTAATTCGCTTTTTATAAGAGTCATTGCTTCTTTAAATTGTAAAACCAGTCCTGTATCGATGATATCTTGAGTGGTTACTCCAAAATGTACATATTCGCCTAAATTATTATCGCAAGCTTTTTCTAATCCTCTTACAGTAGGAACTAAAGGGTGTTTGGTCTTTTTAAATTCAGCAAAGATAAAGTCCATATCCATAAATTTATAATGAGCTTTTTTTGCGATCTCATCAGCTGCTTTTTTAGGGATAATTTTAAGTTTTGCTTGTGCTTTTGCTAAAGCTGCTTCAACATCGAGCCATTTTTGTATGCGGTTTTGTTCGCAAAAAATAGCACGCATTTCCTGCGTGCTCCATGAGTCTGCTAGTAATCTATGATCAAATACGCTAATTCCTGTCATCTTATCTCCTTATTTTTTAATACTATCAAAAGCTTGTGTTAAATCAGCAATTAAATCTTTAGTATCTTCAAGACCTATATGAAATCTTACAAATGGTCCTCTTGCACTCCAATCTGTTGCAGTTCTAGGTGGAGTAGTTACGGTGGCTAAGCTTTCATATCCACCCCAGCTAGCACCAATTGAAAAGTATTCTAGTTTATCTACAAATTTAATAGCATCATCTTTGCTATAACCTTCTGCAAATTCTATGGTAATCATACCATTTGCACCTTTATGATCACGCATGAAAATTTCATGATTTGGGTGGGATTTGAGTTTTGGATAGAAAATTGTTTTAATTTCTTTTCTGCTTTGTAAAAACTCTACAATTTCATCAGCACTTTTTTCATGAGCTTTCATTCTCACATCTAGTGTTCTCATACCACGAAGTACTAAGTAAGCATCATCAGGGCTTGTTGTAAAGCCTAAAGCTTCTGGAAGTTTGTCAAAATTTTTCCATTCTTTTTCGTTGATTACTACTATACCCATGGTTACATCAGAGTGTCCGCTAAGATATTTTGTAGCGGCGATAACTGAAATATCCACTCCAAGTTCTAAAGGATTTAGAAAATATCCACTAGAATAAGTATTGTCAATAGCTACAGGGATATTATGCGCATGGGCAATTTTGCAAAGTTTTGGTAAATCTATGATTTCATAAAGTATAGAACCTGGACTTTCACATAGGATAAGCTTGGTATTGGGTTTGATTTTTTCTTCTACATCACTTGCATCAGCTTTTAAAAAATCAATTTCAACACCCATTTTTTCTAAAAATAATTCGCAAATCGTTCTTACAGGCCCATAAATTGCATCGGTGATTAAAAAATGTGCATCTTTGCTTGCATAGTTTAAAAGCACCATAGCTAATGCTGCAAGTCCTGTTGGGAAAAGTTGTGCTCTATAACCACCCTCTAGAGTGCAAATAAGTTTTTCAAGTTCAAAATTGGTTGTTGTTCCTCTAGCCCCATAGCTTAAAACACGATCTGTTTTTCTTAATTCTCTGTATTTTTGCCAAGTTGCGTGATCTTTAAAAAGTATGGTTGATGCACGCATAAGTGTAGGATTGACTGATCTTACTTCAGCGCCTTGATCGCCTCTGCCACAATGAATAAGTTTAGTTTTTGAGTTCATTTTTTCTCCTTTTTAAAGATAGATATAAGTCATAATAACATTTACAATAGCCGCTACAAGCATAGGAATAGCTGTTCTTTTAACCACGGCAAAAGGACTTACTTTTGCAATAGCTGAGATAGCTAAGATCGCTGGCACAATAGGACTAACACATCTTCCAAAGCCCGTCATGATTTGAATTGGTGCTATCATGGTGATAGTTTCAACTCCAAAGTGTTTTGCTATATTTGGGATAAGTGGAGCAAAGCTAAAAAATGCCGCATTTCCTGAACCCATTAAGAAAGCACAAACTGCAAGCAAGATTGAAACGGCGATAATAATAGCCAAAACTCCAAATCCTGCATTTTTGCAAAATTCTATTAAAGTATCTACAAAACCTACAGATAAAAGACCGCTTGCAAATACTTGACCACAAACGATGAGTGAAACTGTGATAACAAATAAATGTCCCATTCCTTTAAAGAAAATCATAATAGAATTAAGAGTTTCTACTATGCTTTTATAGCGTATCATTTCAAAAATAATAGCCACAAAAGTTGAAATCACCATTGCTACTGGAACATTCATTTTAATGGCAGTGCTAGCAGCTGCTTTAACTTCTTCAGCACTACTTATCCCCATTAAAACCAAGATGCTATCAAGCACGGAACTAAATCCTAGAATTAAAACCAAAGGAATTATAGGTAAAATCGCATAAATTCTAGGAGGCTTTTTAAGTTCTTTTTCTTTACCTTCATTTTCATTTAGTTCTTTTTCAATTTCTTGTGCATTGAAGACAAAATTATCTTTTTTGTCAAAAAATTTATTGCAAAGATATATCGCAATACCTACAGCTATAATGATAGGCAAGGTTGTAGGGAGTTGATAATGAACAAAATAAATTGCAGGATCAACTTCAGCTACTTTTGATGCCATGATCACATTTCCACTTCCAGGCCCATGATCGATATATTGACAAATAGCAATCACACTTAAGGCAGAAAGTTTTGAAACACCAGAGCGTACAAGTATAGGATACATAGTAACCATAAGTAAAAGTGCCAAGCCTGCGTGAGAAGGGATGAAAAGAACTAAAAATTGCACGATAAAATAAGCAACTATGAGTAAAACATAAGGAGATTTTACGGCTTTTAAAGGTTTTTCAAAAACTTTAAAAAGTGCATAAGAAGCCCCTACATGATCCATATAAGCAGAAAAACCTGCTATAGTCATAAGTGTAAGTCCAAGCCCTGCTAATGTACTTGACATGGTTTGATTGAAAACTTGAAAAATATCAAAAAAACCTAAATTTAAAGAACCTTTAGCGACAATGTGTGGAGAAAGTCCAAAAAGAGCAGCTAAGGAAAGTAAAAGTAAACCACTTAAAAGCAATGCCATGTGAGCATTGATTTTTTTATAAAGCATAAAAACAAGTAAAAAAATGCTAAATAGAGATAAAACAATACCTAGCATGTTTTATCCTTTTTGAGCGATGATCTCTATCTCTACTTTAGCTTTTTTTGGCAGATCTTTTACTGCAAAAGCACTTCTTGCTGGATAAGGAGCTTTAAAAAATTCAGCATAAATTTCATTAAATGCTATAAAATCATTAATATCAGCTAAAAAGCAAGTGGTTTTAATCACTTTATCATAACTGATACCATTTTCTTCTAAGATAGCACCAATATTTTTTAAAGATTGTTTGGTTTGTTCTTTGATATCAGAGCTTTCTATTTCTCCTGAAGCAGGGTTGATAGGAAGTTGTCCTGATATAAATAAAAGTCCATTTGCTTCCCTATAAGCTGAGTATGGACCAATGGCCTTTGGATAGTTTGACATGAATTCTCCTTTGTTAAATATAGATTAAACAGAATGCATTTTATCACTACAATAATAATTTGTCAATAGTTTATTATCATAATAATAAAATTTTATTTTTAAGAAATGTTTTAAAGTATAAAGAGTAGAATTTAATATTATATTAATTTTTTATTGAAGGCAGTTTTATGGATGAGGGACAAAAACAACAATTTATAAAGTTGACATATTTTTTAGGAGAAGTTTTAGGTGAGCAATATGAGATAGTTTTTCATGTAATTACTGAAGATGGGGCCTATATTGCGGCAATTGCTAACAATCACATTAGTGGGAGAAGTTTAGATTCTCCCTTGACTGCTTTTGCAAGTGAGCTTATGCAAAATAAAAAATATTTAGAAAAAGATTTTTTATGTGATTATAAGGCTCTTGTTGGAAAATCAAAATTAATTAGAGGATCTACTTTTTTTATTAAAAATCATGACAAATTAGTAGGTATTTTGTGTATCAATCATGATACTAGCATTATGAGAGATTTAATATGCAAGATGATTGATTTAGAAAAAATTGGAGATATGGGTGATATTTTAGGAAATATTAGTTTTTCTCAAAATGATTCAAGCATAGAAACATTAAGTCACTCGATAGAGGATATTTTAGTTCAAAGTGTAGATTCTAGTTATTTAAATTCTGATTATCAATTAAGCATTGCTCAAAAAGAAGAAATTGCTGAAAAGCTATATGAAAAAGGTATTTTTAATATAAAAGGAGCGGTTCCTATCGTAGCAAAATTTTTAAAAATTTCAGAACCTAGTGTTTATAGGTATCTGAAGAAATTTAAAAAATAACTAAAATTTTTTGATAAATTTTAGTATTTTTAGGCTCATTTTCTTTAAAAAATTATTTTTAGATTTTTTGAGTAAAAATTCTGCCACATCTTTGCGTCCAAACATAATAGCAAAAGTATAAGGTGTCATTCCTAAACCATTATTTTCGTCAATATTTGCTCCATATTTAACTAAAAGTTCACACATAGGTAAGTATCCTTTAAAACAAACTCCTGCTAATGGGGTTTGTCCGCGATCGTTTTTTTCATCTACTTTTGCACCTTTTTCTAAAAGCATTTTAGCGCTTTCATAAGAATTATTATAAGCTGCAAGCATAAGCAAGCTATCGCCTTTATGAGTTTTTAAATTTACATTTAAACCTGCTTCTATCATGATTTTAAGATTTTCACATTCATTATTTCTTGCAAAATTAAAAGCCATTTTGCAAAGCTTTTCAAATCTTTTTTCTTCTTCTAAACTAAGAGTTGTCATTGTTTTTCCTTAATTATTATAATCTTTAGTTTGCCACCAAAAGTGGCAAGTAAAAATTATTTTTCTAAAGCTTTTTTAATTCCTTTTGCATAATCAGGTGAAATTTTTTCAAAATGTTCTAAGGCTCTAGTGATAATTTTTTCATCAACTCCCTCCATAGAAGCGGCGATATTATGAAAAAGTTGAGTTTTTTGATCATCATTCATAAGATTAAATAAAGCTCTTGGTTGAGTATAAAAGTCATTATCTAGTGGAGCATATCTTTGTGCTACGCCTTCTAAGACTAAATCAGGTTCAAGATAGCTTTTGTCTTCTTTTGGGCTATTATCATAGCTGTTTGGTTCATAATAAGCTGCATCATTTTTATAACTATCAAAATTCATAGCACCAGCGACATTGTAAGTATTCACTTCGCTTTTTGCACGATTTACGGGTAAAAGATGATAATTAGTTCCTATTCTATATCTTTGTGCATCAGGATATGAAAAAATTCTAGCTTGCAACATTTTATCAGGGCTAAAGCCAATTCCAGGAACGATATTGCTTGGACTAAAGGCAGCTTGTTCAACTTCATTAAAATAATTTTGAGGATTTTTGTTTAGAATCATTTCGCCTATATCCATCAAAGGCACAAGACTATGAGGCCAAATTTTTGTTAAATCAAAAGGATTAAATCCAAGTTTTTCTATATCTTTTTCAGCAAGAATTTGAACTTGAACTTTCCATTTTGGAAAATCTTTATTTTCTATAGCATTATAGAGATCTCTTTGATGACTTTCTCTATCCTTTGCTATAAGCTCGGCAGCTTCTTGGTCGGTAAGATTTTTAATCCCTTGTTGGGTTTTAAAATGGAATTTCACCCAAAATCTTTCATTTTTATCATTAATAAAACTATAAGTATGGCTTCCAAATCCATGCATATGACGATAACTTGCAGGAATTCCTCTATCACTCATAAGAATGGTTACTTGATGTAAGCTTTCAGGACATAAACTCCAAAAATCCCAAGCAGCATTATTGCTTCTTAAATGTGTTCTTGGATCTCTTTTTTGAGTATGGATAAAATCAGGGAATTTATAAGCATCACGGATAAAAAAAGTTGGAGTATTATTTCCTACTAAATCCCAGTTTCCTTCTTTGGTGTAAAATTTAATAGCAAAACCTCTCACATCGCGTTCAGCATCTGCTGCACCTGCTTCACCTGCTACTGTTGAAAAGCGTAAAAATAATGGAGTAACTTCGCCTTTTTGAAAAATTTTAGCTTTGGTATAAGCACTTAAGTCTGCTGTAATTTTTATTTCGCCATAAGCTCCACTTCCCTTAGCATGAACGGTTCTTTCTGGAATTCTTTCTCTATTTTGATGAGCAAGTTTTTCAAGCAAAAGATAATCTTGCATAAGCAAAGGTCCTTTTGCGCCTGCGCTTAATGAATTTTGGTTATCGGCTATAATGTTTCCAAAATCGTTAGTCAATTTTTTCATTGTTTTCTCCTAAATAATAAATTTTATTAATTAGTAAATTATATCTATTAAAAATTAAAATTAACTGAATAATTGCATTTTATTGATAATAAATTTCAAAATAAATTTAGTTTTTTTATATTATAATAATAATTATCAAAATATATTTTAAAAATCACAAAGGAGAATTTATGTCAGTTTTGGTTATTGGTGCAGATGAAATCACTCCTATTAGAGCTGTTTTACATGATTTAGGTGCTAAAAAAATAGAACACTGGGATGCACGTAATGAAAATAGAGTTAATCGCAAGCCGATTCCTTGTGATACAGAATGTATAGTAATGTTAACAAGCTTTTTAAATCATAATACTATGAAAAAAATCAAAAATGAAGCTAAAAAGCGTAAAATTCCATTAGTTTGTGCAAAAAGAAGTGTAAGTTGTGTGTATTGTGAATATTGTAAAATTTTTAATCTTAATAAAGAATTTTCTTGCTATAAAGGTTAAAGATGTTATTTGGATTTGATGATAAGCAAGAATTTATACCGCAAATTTATCGCTATTTAAACAATCAAGAGCTTATGTTGACTTTTTTAACTCAATATAATGCGAGCGTTGATAGCGCTCTAAAAATTCCTCTTTTATATGCAAAAAATACCAAGAGTTTAAAAATGATATTTGGAAATTTTTTACATGATATAATGCATGTTTCATTTGGTAAGATTCAAAATATAAATATCAAGCTTAATGCATACGCTTTTTACTTTCAAAAAAGAAAAAGCTTGATTTTTAATACTAAAATATCTAAGAATGTCGATCTTTTAAGACTTTTAAGAATTTATCTTTATGGCATTTGTTTTGATGCGCAAATTTTATTTAGCTCCTATGTTTATGATAAGGTTTCTTTTCAAAATAATGGAAAAAATATAGATCAAGATGGTGATCTTATTATAATAGATAAGAAATTTGCAATTTTGCCACTTTGCAAAGAGATTAATACATATAATTTAAAAATTGAAAATGAAATTTATGAATTATTGAATTTCATAAAAGAAAATAATTTTGAAAAATTTTATATTGTTTGTCCGCGTAACAAAAATTTCACACATTTTATTGAAATAAAACATTTTTTGTGTGATTTAAACAAAACTATGTTAAAATTAGTTCCGTATAAAATATCAAATCAAATTATAAGGAGAAAATAATGTCAGTAGCAGTAATCTATGGTAGTGCTATGGGAAATACAGAAGGAGCGGCTAATACAATTGCTTCAAAACTTGGAATTAGTGATGTTTTTAATATCTCAGATATTGATGCAGCTAAAATGAATTCTTACGATAAATTAATTTGTGGAACTTCAACTTGGGGAAGTGGTGATTTACAAGATGATTGGGATGGTTTTGATTTTTCAGGGCTTAGTCTTGGTGGAAAAACTGTAGCTGTATTTGGTATGGGTGATAGTGAAAGTTATTCTGACACTTTTTGTGGTGGCATGGGTAAATTAGCTCAAAATTTAAAAGATGCAGGTGCAAATTTGGTAGGAGAAGTTTCAACTGATGGTTATACATTTGAAGCAAGCGATGCGGTTGTAGATGGTAAATTTGTTGGACTTGCTCTTGACAATGATAATCAAGAAGATCAAACTGAATCAAGAATTGATGCTTGGGTAGAACAAATCAAACCTTATTTTGCTTAATAATTCTTAAAATCAAGAGTTTTTATACTCTTGATTGTCTTTTCTTAAAAATAAAAAAAACTCACTATTTGATTTATAATTTTATTTTCTAAAGATAATTGACAGCGTTCTTTATTTCCAAGATAAGCTGTTCTTGCAAGAAGACTTGTTTTTTGAGAATTGTGATTTTTAGAGTTGATTTGTAAATTAACTTGCATAGTATAGTAGTTTTCTACCATCCATTCTCCATCACTTTCCAAAGGATCAAAATCATAAAAAAATCTTGCTGAAGTTGTGATTTTTTGAGCATAAGAATGCTTTTTCATATCTACAAGATTGATTAAAATTTCATAATCTGCATTCTCTTTTACTTCTTTTAAGCCTAAATTTTTAAGTTTTAAAGCCAAATCTCTATCCAAAGTAGTTCGAAGTTGGCTAGGATTTTGAAAGGAAATTTTAAAACTTTGTTGTTTTTGCGATCTGATAAAAATGCCTTCATTGCTTGTTTGAATAAAGCTTTGTATGAAAGTTGCATTGGTGCAAGCACTCATAAAGAGTGCTATAAAAAAGCTTAAAATTAAAGCAAATTTAGACATTAGGTTTATTTAATAATAGTTGGAGTAGCGCTAAGACCTAATGAGCGATATTTTTCATATAAGGAAAAAACTTCTTTTAATTCTGCATCACTTACTTTTGGATAATTTTTGATATTTGCATCATAGTATTTGTTTAAAATTGCGATTTTTTCTTTATCATTTTTTGCTTTTTTTGCTTCTTTGTAGATTAGAGCGGATTTTTCAAAAGCAGATTTTCCATGTACTGGAGTTAAAATATAATTAACTTGATAGTTTTTAAGTTCATCATCAATTTGAGCTAAATGTTCTCTACAATAAGGGCATTCAGGATCCGAAAAAACATAAATTGCAGGTTTATTTTTATCTCCCAAAGCTATTACCATGGTTTCTTTTTGTGCTACAGCTTTAGCATTTTTTGTAAAATTTTCTCTTGCTTCTTGAAATTTTTTCATTTCATATTCTTGAGCATAAGAAATTCCCGTTTTCAAGTCGATAAGATCAGGGGTAATAAGACTATCTTTTGTAAAAAGAATGTTTTCTTGTTTTTGTCCATTTAATTCAACGCTTACAATAACACTTTCAAAACCCGTATTACCAACCTTTTGACGATTTGATACACTAACGGTAGCATTTGGAAATTGTGCTTTAATGCTTTTTGAATAAAAATCACTAATTTCTGAATTACTTGCAGCAAACAAAGATGCTGAACAGGCAAGAATTAAACTTAATTTTTTCATAGTTTATAAATCCTTTAAATAAATTACATTTAATTTTATAATGATTTTCTAAATGCTTGTTAAAAATCTTTTCTCAGCTTCTTTGCTTACTTGAGGAAATTTGTCTAAGTATTCTAAATAAGCAATAGCATATTTTCTTGAAAGATTAAAATATTCTTTCATGCTTTGCACATCAAGACTTTGATTTTTTAATAAATTTAAACATTCTTGCATAAGTTTTTCAAGAGCTTGTTTTTCTATAAAAAGATTGTGTGAAAGTCTTACAACCAAGCCTTTTTGGGTAAGTTTTTTGAGTATATTATCTCCGCTTTTTCTATCAAGTTCTAAAAAATCATAAAGATTATAAGGAGCTTCGGATTTAATACCTTGTTTTTTTAAAATTTCATATAATTGATTATTATTTTTTTCTTGAAGTTTTTCAAAATCTATGCCTTTTTTAAAATAAATTCCATTTTGAAAATCCAATAAATTTGACATTTCTTTAAGTCCGAGTTCGCAAAAATTTTCACTTGCCCAAGTAATCCTTAAAGCTAAAGAATGTGCTGAAAGCATGGCATAAGGATTTTTTTCAAGTATGAATTTGATGAAATTTTTAATTTCTTCTAGACTTTGTAAATGATATACATTAAGATTTTTTTCATCGACAAATACTTGATTTAATTCTTTTGCTAATTTCAATGCTTTTTGATGAGAGAGTTTAAATCTTTGATAGCTTGAAAGCAAACCAAAGCCGTATTTGTGTGCGTCTTTTAAGAAAGAAAAAGCTGCTTTAAAATCTTTATTTTTCAAAAACATTAAAAATTTATTTTTTTGTTCTTTTTTTAAAGGTTCGCTTAAAGGATTTAAAACCTTACCACCGCCTATAACACGATTGTTTTGTAATAAAATAAAAGCCTCATCAAAACTTAAAAATACATTTTTATCAAAACTAAAATGCACAAAAAATTCATCATTTTCTAGTTTTTTTAATATATTTATTTTGCATTCTATTTGTCTTGAACCTACACAAAAAATCATTTTGCTATTTTGTAAATTTTTTGCTTTAACTAAAGCATCGCATTCTTTAAAGGCTTTAAAATAACCTTTTTTACTTAGCAAATAACCTTTTTTTAACTCTTTATAATCACAATTTAAACTCAAAGCCACACGGTTACAAGCTTTGATTTGCTCTAAATTAGTATCGTGATTTTGTATATTTTTAACAATGAGTTCTTTTTGAGTGTCTAAACAGATGATTTTTTCATTTAAAGTGATACTTCCTTCATTCAGGCTACCTGTGACGACAGTTCCTATGCCTTTTAGAGAAAAAACTCTATCGATATAATAATGAAAAATCAGTTCTTCATTGTTTTCTTTGTTTTCTATGGTATAAAGATAATTTTTTAATTCTTCTATGCCTTGATTATTTTTTATACTGGTGTGAAATACTTTTAAAATGGGATAATCTAAATTTTTTAACTCTTCTAAAATTTCTACACTTTTTTGCTCTATATTTTCACAAAGATCGCATTTGCTAAGCACTAAAATGATATTTTTAATATCAAGAATTTTTAAAATTTCTAAATGTTCTAAACTTTGTTCTTTTAAACCTTCGTTAATATCTACGACAAATAAACAAACACTAAATCCAAAAGCTCCACTTACCATAGTTTTAACCAAATCTTTATGTCCTGGAACATCGATAAAAGAAATGTTTTTATTTTTTAATTTAAGATTTGAAAAACTTAAATTAATGGTGATTTGTCTTTCTTGTTCTTCTTTTAAACTATCGCCTTCAAAACCATTTAAAGCTTTAATGAGTGAAGTTTTTCCATGATCAATATGTCCTGCGGTTCCTATAATAACAGATTTCATAAGTTTTCCATTTGATTGATTATAAGAATAAGTTTTTGAAGTTCATTTTCTCGTATAGTTCTAAAATCAAGAACAAATTCATCATTTTCAATGCGTCCTATGATATTTTCTTTTCTAAATCGAGTTTGTAGTTTTAAAGCATCTCCTTGAAAAGTCAGTATATAAGTATCTAAACTTTTATCAGGCATAGAACCTCCTCCTACTAAACTTTTGCTTTTTTTAAGCTGGGTTTGAAATTTTAATTCTTTTTGCACTCTTAAAGCTTTTTTCTCTATAAAGGATAAGTCATCATTTAAAAGTTTTAAGGTAATAATTTTTTCATAATCTTTTTGTAAATAAGCTTTTAAGCTTTCGTTTAAAAAAGATAGGGTTAATTTATCCACTCTTAGCATTCTTAAAAGTTGATTTTGTTTAAGTTTTTCTATGAGTTCTTTTTTTCCAAGTATAATGCCTGCTTGCACACTACCAAAAAGTTTATCTCCACTAAAACTTAAAATATCACATTCTTGCACGAGTTTTTTGATTTTAGGTTCATTTTTAATCAGTTTTTCGTTTAAATTTTCACACCAGCCAGAACCTAGATCATAATAACTCAAAAGCCCTTTTTCTTTTGCTAGTTCATGTAGATCTTTTATATTTACTTCACTGTGAAAACCCATAAGAGCGAAATTAGACTTGTGGGTTTTTAAAATTAGAGCGGTATTTTCACTGATAGCTTGTTCATAGTCTTTTAAGTGTGTTTTATTACTAGTTCCAACTTCGCAAAGCTTTACACCTGCAGCTTTTATCACTTCAGGCACACGAAAACTTCCGCCAATTTCTACAAGTTCTCCTCTTGAGCTTATAACTTCTTTATCATAACAAAGAGAATTAAGTACTAAAAAAACTGCTGCAGCGTTGTTATTGACCACTAAAGCATCTTCGCATTCAAAAAGCATTTTAAGTTTTTCTAGTACCAAAGCATAGCGAGAGCCTCTTTTTCCATTTTCTAAATCAAACTCTACATTAGAATAATTACAAATGATATCTTTACACGCTTCATAAAGTTCTTCATGGATTACACTTCTGCCAAGGTTTGTGTGTATAACTACTCCGCTTGCATTAATCACACTTTGTAAATCTTTGCGGTAAAAAGTTTTGATTTCTTTTTTGATTTCTAAAAGTAGTTTATCTTTAGAAATTTCATCTTGGGAAAAATTTTCTTTTAGTTTTGCGACAACTTTTTTACAAAAAAATGCTTTGATATAAAAAGGATAGGATTTTAAACTCTCATCTTCAATAAGAGTGTTAATTTGTGGAAAAGTTCTAAATTTGTTCATCTTAAGCCTTAAGAAAATATTTGGTTATTTTAACATAGAATTTATAAAATGATGTTTTAAAGAGATTAAGGAAGACAATGCAAGATTTTGTTTATATAAAAAATGATGTTTTAATCCCTTTGCCCGATGCTATTGAAATTTTAGATCAGGCAAATGATAAAGAAGCATTAGTTTGCAATGATAAAAATCAAAAAGCACAAATTTATGCCCCTGAGATTAATTTTTATCTTAAAAATTCTCAAGATGAAATTTTAGAGCAAAGTAAAAATGTTTTAACGCTTTATGAAGCAAGAGCTAGTGTTTATGATTTAGGGCTTGATTTAGAACAAAGCAAAGAAGTGCAAAATCGTTTGATTTTAGTAGATAGCGATACTCAAACCGTAGAGTTTTTAAAAGAACATGGATTTAAGGTTATTGCTTTAAGTAGTGCAGAAATTTTAGCTGTTTTTGGAAGTGTAGGGGAGCTTTGTGCTGTGGTTAAAAATCAAGGCGAAGAAGTGGAAATAGATTTTGATTTTTTACTTTTTAAAGCTGAGGATTTAAGCGTTGTGCGTAAAGATTTTACAAGACAAAGTGGATGTTATAATCTTTTAAATTTTGAAAATCTTGAAGTATTGCTTGAGTTTTTACAAAGCAAAAGTCCAAAATATCATTATAAAACTTATATTAGCTATAATGCTAGCGTGTGTCAATACCACGAAAGACGCAGTGAGCATTGTGCAAAATGTGCTGAAATTTGTCCTACTGTGGCGATTTTAAAAGATGATGAAAAAAAGCATTTGGAATTTTCTCAAGTGGATTGTTTGGGTTGTGGAGGATGTATTAGTGTGTGTCCTAGCGGATCGCTTGATTATGCTCCTATGCCAAGAGAAAGTTTTTTTACCCTTTGTGAGTTTTATAAAGATAAAAAAATTTTAATTATTCCCAAAAAAATGTCTTTAGAAAATTTAAATCTTGCTTTACCAAAAGATGTTTTACCCTTTATGATAGAGGGTGAAAAATGGCTTTCTTCTATGCATTTTTTAGCGCTTTTGCAAAATAGTGGAGCAAATTTAGTTTTTTATACGGATTTTGTATCTCGTGGTAGTAATGAGGCTATTGTGCTTTTAAATACTTTTTTTGAGAGAAAATTTCAAAAAAAAGCTATTTTTGTTGCTAAAGATGAAAAAGAATTGCAAAATGTTTTAAAAGAGCAAGAATTCATACAAGATTTAAAATATGATTTTCATAATAACACCTTAACTACAAGAGAAAATTTTGCCAAAAGAATGCAAGAAATGATAAAAAATGAAGATTTTGGCAGTATAGAAAGTGGTGAATGGTTGCGTTATGGTAAGGTAGAAATCAATCCTAACACCTGTACGCTTTGTCTTTCTTGTGTGGGTGCCTGTAATGTAGGAGCTTTAATCGCTGATAAACAAGAAAATGCTTTGAAATTTAATGCCTCTCTTTGCACGACTTGTGGGTATTGTGAGTTAAGTTGTGCCGAAAAAGATACTTTAAAATTATTTCGTAGTGGAATGGAGCTTAGAGCTTCTTATTTTGAATATCAAACCATGGCAAAAGATGAGCTTTTTGCCTGTATAGAATGTGGTAAAGAATTTGCCACCAAAAAAGCTGTAGAAAAAATAGCCAATTTAATGAAGCCTAAATTTGGTAATGATGAGAATAAAATCAAAACACTTTATTGCTGTGCAGATTGCAAGGCAAAAGTGATGATAAAAGCAATGGGTTTTGCGGGGCAAAATTAGATTTAGATCTTAATTTTGCCTTCTAATTCTTCTTTATTTGTAAGTTTGCTATCAAATTTAACAACAAGATTTTTAGAGTTTTTGTAAATATCTACAACCCCTAAATTTTCACCAAAAGTACTGAAATTTAAAGGCGTTTCTAAAGGTAGATAAAGGTTTTTAAAATCAGCTGGATTTTTTAAGAAAAATAATGCCACAAGCCAAATTAGAGCTAAAATTACTAAAATAATAGCCAAAAGATTTAAGGCATCTAGATGTAAAAATATCCCTCCGATAATACCACCTATAAAACTTCCACCATATCCAAAAGCATTAAACAACCCTAATGCTGCACCTTTTTCATGAACTTTACAAAATTTTGATGCACAACTTTGCATAATAGGTTCGTGTAAATTAAAACCTATAAAAAAAATCACAACTGCTATGATAAAAAAATCTATAGAATTACTAAAAGTAAAAAAAAGATAAGAAAGTATGAAAAAAACAATTCCTAAGAGTAAAATTTGTTTAGCTAAACCTCTTTTTTCGCCTAAACTTCCAGCAAAGCCCATAGCGATAAAACCTGCTATCATAGAAGCGCTATAAACAATCCAAAGTTTATCAGAAGCAAAGCCTAAATGTTTTACTAGGATAATAGGAATACTTAAAAATGCTATACTCATAAGCATTTTTTGCATGAAATTAGTAAGATTCATAAGGGCTAAATTTTTTTGTTTAATAAGATGAAAAAAAGGAGTTTTTTCATTTTCATGAGTGATTTTATTTTCTTTAGGTACAACGGTATAAAGTAAAATTATACATAAAAGAGACAAAGCCGCACTAAGATCAAAAAGGCTAGACAAACCCCATTTTGCACTCATTAAAGGAGAGATCACCATAGAAGCTGCAAAACTAAGTCCTATAAAAGAACCCATTACCGCCATGGCTTTACCACGATTTTCTTCTGTGATAAAATCACTTATCATTGCCGTAGCCACAGCTCCAATAGCTCCTGCACCTTGGAGCATTCTTCCTAAAAGCATGGTGTAAATATTTTCCGCAAAAGAGCAGATTAAAGAGCCTATTATAAAAATAATCAGTCCAATGAGCATGGTTTTTTTACGACCAATTTTATCACTTAAAATCCCAAAAGGCATTTGTAAAATCATTTGGGTTAAGGCATAAACACCAACTAAAAGTCCCACTAAAAATTCATTAGCGCCTTCAAGTTTTAAAGCATAAAGACTTAAAACTGGCAAAACTATAAAAAGCCCAAAAAATCTTGTTCCAACTATGAAAGATAAGGGTAAAACATTATTTAGCATTATCAATTTCCTATTAAATTTGAAATTTAAATTAGGATAATTTTACTATGAAATGGATTAAGCATTGATTAACATCGTTTTATCATTTAATATTTAAAAGCTACGCACAAGGATAAATTTTATAAAATCATATTTTTGTTTTTTGATATTATTTTGGAGCTTTTGTTATGAAGATTATCCTAGCTACGAGCAATAAGCATAAGGTTTTAGAACTTAAAGAAATTTTGAAAGATTTTGAAATTTATGCTTTTGATGAAGTTTTAACGCCTTTTGAGATTGAAGAAAATGGAAAAACTTTTAAAGAAAATGCTTTGATTAAAGCAAGAGCGGTTTTTAATGCTTTGGATGAAAAGCAAAAAAAAGATTTTATCGCTTTAAGTGATGATAGCGGCATTTGCGTAGATGTTTTAGGAGGAAATCCAGGAATTTATTCTGCTCGATTCAGTGGTCAAGGTAATGATAAAAGCAACCGTGATAAGCTTGTAAATGAAATGATAAAAAAAGGTTTTAAACAAAGTAAGGCGCATTATGTTGCTGCTATTGCTATAGTAGGTTTGATGGGGGAATTTAGCACGCATGGAACAATGCATGGCAAAGTGATTGATACAGAAAAAGGTGAAAATGGTTTTGGTTATGATAGCCTTTTTATTCCAAAAGGTTTTGATAAAACCTTAGCCCAGCTTAGCGTGGATGAGAAGAATAACATCTCTCATCGTTTTAAAGCTTTAGAGCTTGCAAAAATCATTTTAAAGATTTTAAATAAAGGATAAGAAATGAAAAATTTTTTAAAATATATAGCTATTATTGTTTTAATATATGCTCTTTATGTTGGTTTGGAAACTTGGTTTTCTTAGAATAAATAGTAATTAAAAAGCTTGGTAATAAGAACAAACTTCCACTTAAAAGCAAAATCATTACAAAAACGGTTAAAATTCCAAAATAAATTGTTGGAATGAAATTGCTACTCATCATCACGCTAAAACCTAAAACTATGCTAATGGTGGTATAATAAAGTGCCGAACCTATACTAAGGTGAGAAGTCATAATGGCTTCTTCTAGGCTTTTGTTTTTAATTTCTTCTCTAAAACGATAAATATAATGTATAGCATCATCAACGCCTATACCTATAGCAATAGCAGCTATAGTAATACTCATCATATCCAAAGGAATACCTAAAAGTCCCATAAGAGCAAAAACCACACTTAAAGGAATAACATTTACTAATATAGCTGCAACTGAAAATTTTAAATCCCTAAAAACAATGATAAAAAGTATGAAAATAGCTAAAATTACAAATATAAGAGTATCAAATTGTGATGAAAAAAGACTTTGGAGCATATTATTATAAAGCACCATTATGCCTGTGATTTGCACTTCTACTCCATCGTTTTTTACAAGTTCGTTGAGCTGTTTTTTAAGATCTATTAAAAACTCATTACGTCTTAAATTCGGATCAGAATCAACAATACGCATGCTAAATCTTAATTCATTATTTTCTATACTTACAAAAGGTGAGAGCAAGTCTTGTTTAAATTTAGCAGGTAAATTCTCATTTAAAAACGCAAGAGCAAAATCATCTAAATCTTTTCCATCGTTGATATTTTTCCCTAGGGTTAAAAGACTATTAAGACTTAAAACTGAACCTACAAATTCTTTGTTTTCTAAAAATTCATGAACTTTTTTTGCAATGCGTGTTTTTTTGGAGTCAAACCAATAAGTTTCTTGTGTGGCTAAATTTTCAAATTCGCTTTCAAAACTATCAAGTGCATCGCTTGTATTTTGATCGTTTTTATTATTTGGAAAACGAATGATTACTTCTAAAGGCAAGGTTCCACCTAGATTTTTATCAATAACCAAAAGTCCTTTTTTGATTTCACTACCATCTTTGAAATAATTGACAAAAGAATTTTCAACTCTGAGTTTTGAAATGCCTATTAAAGCTAAGATTATAGCAAGAACTGAAATTCCATAAATCATGCGACGCTTTTTAGGATCAAGAGCGGTTTTAGCACAAAAGGCTAAAAGATTAAATTTAAACTCTTTTTTATGATAATTTTTTGGTTTTAAAAGAACCAAGATACTTGCTAAAAATAAATAACTAAAGATAAGAGCTAAACCTATACCTATACTCATCATAATGCCAAGTTTTATGATAGGTTCGATATTTGATAGGATTAAAGAAAAAAATCCTATCATCGTTGTAACAATGGCATAAAGGCTAGGATTTGCTTTGGCTAGTAAGGTTTCAAGCACTATGCGCTCAACTTTAGCTTTGGGATGATTTTGGGTACTTTCGATAAAATGCGTGATCAAATGAACAACTACACTTAAGGTGATAATTAAAACCAAAGCAACGTAATTTGATGAAATAACCGTGATTTGAAAATTTAAAAGTGCAAAAACTCCACTAGCTGCACTTAAGCTTATAAAACAAATAAAAAGAGGTAAAAAAACAAAGCGCCATGAACGGAAAAAATAATAAAGTGCAAATCCCAGTAAAAATACAAGAGAAACACCATAAAGCACAAGATCAGATTTTATATAAGCTATCATATCATCAGCGATCATGCTTACGCCACCAAGGTAGAGCGTATCTTTGTTTTTTTCATAATTTCGAACTATGCTTTTAATAGTATCTAGACTTTGTTTCGTGATAACTTTTTGCTTGTCTTGATGTTCTTTTATGGCAAGACGAATTTGATCTTTTTCTTTTTCATCGGTAGCAAGATCGCGTTTTTCTATAAGGTTATTATAAACTGCATCAGGCTTTAAGTAAATAATAAGCCCTGTTACTTTTCCATCTTTTGAGATGATATTATTTTTGTAAAAGGGACTATTTAAAATTTCATTTTGAGCTTTTGTGCGGTTTATATCTTGGCTTTCTATATTTGGGATATTTTTTAAAAGTTCTTTTAAATCCGTATTTTGCGAACTTTGAAGCAAAGGGGCATTGATGATACTAAAAACGCGTTCTACTAAAGGGGCTTTTTCTAATTCTTCATGAAGTTTTTTTAATTTGGCTAAATTTTCATTTGAAAAAGGTTTTTCATCATAGGGTTTAAAGGCTAAAAGTAAAAAATTATCACTTTTATAATGTTTTGAAATTTCTCTAAAAGTTTTTAAATCTGCATCATCTTCTAAAAGCAAACTTTCAGCACTTGCATCTACGCTAAGCTTAAAAGCAAAAAAGCTTAAAAACAGGCATATAAATAAGGTTCCAAAAAAAGTACTTTTTGGACGAGAAATAAAAAACTTTAAAAGCTTTGCAAACATTATTCTATGACAATACTTTCAAGTTTTTGAAGTAGGGCATCAAAGCCTTGGTTGGCTAAAATATCTCCAAATTGCGATCTATAAGTTTGTACTATACTCACACCTAAAACATCTACATCATAAATAAGCCAGTTGTTATTATCATTGTAAAATTTGAAAATGATATTTTTTTCTTCCCCATCTACTACCATAGAAGTGGTTAAAAAATAGCGTTTTTCATTTTTTAACTCACCATTTTTGACCTTTAAAACTTGATCTTTATAAAGACTGAGTTTATCGGTAAAACTTTTTTTAAGACTTGCTTCAAAGGCTGTGGTAAATTTTTCTTGTTCTTTTGGATTTAATTTAGAATAATTTTTCGAAAGACTGAGTTTTGCCATGAGTTTATAATCTATTATATTATCAAAAAGTTTAAAAATTCCATCAGCAGCTTGTTTTTTATCTTCTTTGCTATCTTGTAAAAGTTTTAAGCTTGTATCAATGTTTTTTTGCATAGTACTAGAAATTTCATCTAGCTGCAAGGCAAAAGCATTAAAAAATAAAGCCAAGATTAGAAATATTTTTTTCATTATTTTCCTTTATTTGCTAAGTTCATTGCGTCTTTGCTCGTAAGCATCCCGCAAGAATGGATATAAATTAGGCGTGTTGTGATAAATTTCATCAATTTCATCAAGTCTAAAACTAAGTTCATTGCCAAATCCATAAGCGCTTATAGCTATACTTGCCCAAGTAGGATCAATGTAAGCGGTAAAACTTGCATACCAAGTTGCAGGTAAAGCAAGAGTGTCTCTAAGATTACTAGGGCCAAGTATAGGTAAGACAATATGAAAACCGCTTCCTACGCCCCAGTGAGCCAAAACGGTTCCTAAGTCCGCGGGATGTTTTTTAAGACCCATTTTTGATGCCACATCCATAAGTCCACCAAAGCCCATAATGGTATTGGCAGTAAATCTTTTAAATTCTTCTCCTGCTTCTTCAAATTTAAACTGCAAAACATTGCTTATAAAACGCAAAGGAGCAAGTAAATTATCAAAGAAATTTCTTACTCCTAATCTTATAAATTCAGGGGTGATGGCGTTATAGCCCTTAAGAACGGGACGCAAACCATAATCATACAAAGCCACATTAAAGCTTGTCATAGCTTTGTTATATCCTGAAAGCGGATCGTTTACTTGATAGTTTTGGTATTCTTGTTCAAAATCATCTAAATTTTGTTCTTTAGCAAAAGCAAAAATAGTAAAAAAAATTAAAATAAAAGATATAAATTTTATTCTCAAGCAAAAACTCCTAAAAATTTTAAAAGTAAAATTATAGCAAATTTTTAATCAAGATTTATATCCCAGTAAAAATCCACCCATTCAGTAGCTTCTTTTGCTTTAAAATCAGGCTCCAAAAGAGCAGTTTTTTTGTAAAAAATGGTTGCAATTTTAAGTTCTATATGAGGAAATTTTTCAAGCAAAACTTTTTTTATTTCTACTAAACTTTCTCCGCTATCTACTATATCATCAATGAGTAGAATTTTTTTGTGCTTGCTTAAATCAGGAATATTAAAAATTTCAATAGTATCAAGTTTTTTTGTATCATCGTAATGAATTGAGTTTAAAGCAAAAAGCTGACGTGTTTTTAAAGCTACTGCTAAAGAGTGTCCTAAACTCATTCCTCCTCTTGCTATAGCTAAAAGTGCATCAGGGTTAAAATCTTTTTTAATTTCTTTAGCAAGAATTTTTACATCTTCTTTAAATTCTTCATAGGAGTAAAATATCATTATATATCCTTAATTTATTGTAGTGCCATAAGTAAAAAATTACCCAAAGATAATAAACTTAAAACTATAATGCCAAGATTGATTTTATTCCATTCGCGTTTAAAAATTCTTACAAGCAAATAAGAAAGAAAACCAAAAGCAAAACCTGTGGTAATGGAGTAAGTAAAAGGCATCATGATAATAGTAAAAAAGCTTGCTACAGCTATAGCACTATCTTTAAAATCTATATTTTTAACTTCCATAAACATTAAAATTCCAACCATTACAAGTACGGGGTATATTGCGTTTGCAGGAATGGCTTTAAAAAGTGGCAGTAAAAAAAGTGTAAAAGCAAAACAAATAGCTACAACTAAAGCTGTAAGCCCCGTTCTTCCTCCGCTTTCAACCCCTGTAGTGCTTTCTACAAAAGCAGTAACTGTGGAAGTGCCTGTCATAGCTCCTAAGGCTGATCCTGTTGCATCTGCCATTAAGGTTTTGCTTAGTTTTTTTTCTCCATTTTTGGGATCATCAAAAATCTTTCCTCTTTCACCCACACCTGTGATAGTTCCTATACTATCAAAAAGTTGAGTGATGAAAAAAGTAAGAATTATAGGTATCATAGTAATATTTAAGGCGCTTTTGATATCAAGTTGTAAAAAGATGGCTCCTAAACCATTTTCCATGCTAAAATTTGGCAAAGAAAAGATTTGCACAGGAAAACTTGCATTATCTAAATGAAAAATCCAAGCGATAATAGAGCTTACTAATACCCCCAAAATAAAAGCTCCGCGAAGCTTTATAGCCCAAAAAAAGATGATTAAAGCTAGGGTAAAAATTCCAAAAAGCACATGAGGGCTTTTGAAATTTCCTATACTGACTAAAGTATCTTTATTATGCATTATCACACCCATTTGACTTAAGCCTAAAAATGCAATAAAACAACCTATGCCCGCACAAATTGCAAGACGTAAATCTTTTGGGATATTGCGGATTACCCAAAGGCGAAAATGCGTAAAAGAAAGTATGAGAAAAATAATACTTGAAATAAAAACAGCTCCTAAGGCACTTTGCCAAGCTATGTTTTGACCTAAACAAACTGCAAAGGTAAAATAAGCATTTAAACCCATTCCCACACTCATAGCTACAGGAGTATTGGCAAAAAAAGCATTAAAAGCACTTGCAACTATGGTGATTAAAGCTGTTGCGGTGATTAAAGCTTCTATAGGCATTCCTGTATTTCCTACTATGCTAGAATTTACAGGGATAATATAAACCATAGCCAAAAAAGTAGTAAGCCCTGCTATAACTTCAGTTTTAAAACTCGTATTGTTTTCTTTGAGTTTAAAAAAGTCCATTTTTTCTCCTTAGTAGGTTTTTAGCTCGTTATATAAACTATCGCGTTCTACAGGAATAAGATTTGAAGTTTTTATCATATCGATAAAAGTTTTTAAATTTGTGCCTTTGGCAGATTTTGCACCACCTGCGCTTTGTATGCTTTCTTTTTCTATAGTGCCATCTAAATCATTAGCCCCAAATTCTTGTGCTACCATGGCTAAATTTAAAGTCATTGTTGCCCAGTAAGCTTTGATATTTTTAATATTATCAAGCACTAAACGAGCAATGGCAATGGTTTTTAAAATTTCTTCACTATCCATGATTTTATCAGTTTGTATAAAGCTATTATCCCTTTGCCAAACTAGAGGGATAAAAGCATTAAATCCACCGGTTTGATCTTGAAGATCACGCAGTCTTAACATATGATCGATCCTGTGATGTCTTTCTTCTATATGTCCAAAAAGCATGGTAGCATTACTTTGTTTGCCTTTTTCATGCCAAAGTTTATGAATTTTAAGCCAATTTTCACTGCTAACTTTTCCATGACAAATTTTCTTACGCACTTCTTCATCAAAAATTTCAGCTCCACCGCCTGGCATGGAATCAACGCCGTATTCAAGCATTTTTTCTATCACTTCTTCATAGCTCATTTTAAAACGACGATGTAAAAAATCAATCTCAGCAGCAGTCATAGCTTTTACATGAAGATTAGGATATTTTTCTTTTATCATTTTAAAAATTTCTAAATACCATTGCCAAGTTGTATCTTTGTTATGAGCTGAAACGATATGTACTTCTTTAGTTTCTCGTTTTACAGTTTCATCGACGATTTTCATGATTTCTTCATGAGTCATCAAATAAGGATTAGGATTTTTTCGGTGTGCTGAAAAGGCGCAAAATTTACAGGTATCTGCACAGATATTAGTTGGATTGATATGGCGATTGATATTAAAATAAACTTTTTTTCCATGAAGTTTGGTGCGTTTTTTATGGGCGTATTTGCCTAGGGTAAAAAGATCTAGATCCCAAAGTGCATTGGCTTCTTCTTGGTTTAATCTTTCTTCATTTTCTAGTTTGGTAATTAAATTTTTCATTTTAATTTTACTCTTTTGCTGTTTTTAAATAAAGCATTATAATTTTTGCTTACTGAAAAAGAGTTTATAGAAAAAGCCAAAATAAAAGATATTTTTGTTAAGATTATTATTAAAATATTAAAATTTAAAAGAGAGTGGAAATTTTGTTAAATAAAGAATTAGAAATTTTTAAAAAAAATCTTAGTTCCTATACCCAAAGTTGTAGAAAATTTTTTCTTAAGCAAGGGGCGTTTAGTTTATATCATTCTAAAAATATGGATAATTTCATAAAAAAAGCTTATGATATAGTTCTTAAAGATTATTTTGATGATTTTTCACCTCCAAGTGATAATATCCCTTTTTGTGTTTTAGCAAGCAAAGCATATGCAAACAATAGTCTTTGTTTTAATGAAAGTATTTCTTTGATTTTTGTTTATAAAGATATTAAGGCTTTTCATTTAAAACCTATGATTAAGGCTTTTATTGAAATTTTAAATGATACACATTTGCAAATTGACTCTGTTATCTTAGAATTTAATGGACTTTATAATGCTAGCAATGAGCTTAAGACTTCTATAATACAAACTCGTTTCATATGTGGTTCTAGGATTTTATTTAAAGGGATTAAGACGAAATTTGAGAGTATTTTAGAAGAAAATAAAAATGATTTTGCCAAGCTTTTGCTAGAAAATTTTAAAGAATTTGATATTCCATTTATAAAGCAAGAATTTAATATCTTAAAAGATTTTGGCGGATTAAATCATTTAAGATTCTTAGAGAGTTTGCTTGTTCTTTTTAAGACTTCTCCAAAAAATTATGCTTTAAATTTTATAGATGAAAAAAATTTAAGCGAGTTGCGTTTAGCTGGAGATTTTTTACTTTCTTTAAAATCAGCGATGAATTTATTAAGTGCTAAAGATGAGGATGAGTTTTTACTTATTAATGTTCATGATTTGAGTGAATTAATGTATAAAAAAGCTAAAAAACATTTTGGAGCAAATGAGTTGTTGGTTCAAAAGGCTTTGCAAAGTATGCATACTATAGGTTTTTATACACACTTTCTAGCAAAGCAAATTCAAGATGGATTAAATCATACCCCTAAACAAGAGTATAAATTTAAAACTCTTATAGAAGTTTTAGAATACTTATTAAAACTTGAAGATAAAGAGGTTATTTTCGATCTTAACTTGGTTTTTGCCCTAAGAAGATTGAAATACGGTAAAAAAGATATAGAAAAAGCTTTAATACTTTTTGAGAAAATTTTTTATAAAAGGCATAGTTTTTGTGTTTTAAAACTTTTGCTTGATAGTGGAATTTTAAAAGATTTATGCAAGCCTTTTTGGACAGTTCGTTTTTTAAGTGATGAAGAAGGAAATTATAGTTTTGATGAGCAAGTTTTTCTTATGTTAAGTGAATTTGAAAAATACGAAGATGAGCTTGAGATACTCCAAAAACTTAAAACCGATGAAAAAATGATTTTAAAGCTTGTGATACTTTTAAGCGCTATAGAAAGTGAAAATGAAATTTCTTTAGCAGGCATATATAGAGCGTATTGCTCCAAATTTGATTTAAAGAATGAAATTTTAGAATGGGGTCTTAAAATATTTAAAAACAATAATGCCTTAAAAGATCTTGTAGAAAAAGAAGATATATATAATCCTATTGTTGTAAGTAGTTTGGTTTCTAAATTAGAAAATTTAGAAAATTTAGAGCTTTTATACACTTTAACTTGGCTAAAGGCTAAGGCTTTAAATTACAATGCTTTTTATTTTAGAGTTCTTGATAAACTTTTAGAAAATGCAAAACAAGGTTTTGAAGATGAAAATCTACTTGAAGAAAGCGCAAGAAGAGTAAAAAAAGAATTAACACTTAAAAGAAGTAAGATTTTTTTAGAGCAAGATGAAATTTTGCAAGATAAAATCATACATATCAAATCAAATCTTTTTATTATAAAAAATACTTTTGAAGATATTGTTATGATTTCTAAATTAGCCAAAGAAAATGATTTTAAATTTTGGTTTAGCAATGAAACAAATCTTAGTTTGCAAATTGTTGCACCACTTCATTTTAATATTGCTATTATTTTAAGTTCTTTAACAAATTTAAATCTTATTTTCATGAATTTTTTTGAACTTTTTGATGATAAAATTTATTTAAGATTTGAATATGATAATATTATCAGTGATGAGCAAAAACTAAAACTTTGCGAGCTTTTAAATTCAAATCTTTCTGGTTTTAATTTGAAAAAAATTAAAAAGCCAATCATTAAAAAAGATGAGTTAAAATTAGACTTAAATTATTCTAAAATGTATGCCAAATTAGGTCTTAATACTAAAGATCAGCAGGGTTTAATGGCGTATTTGATGAATGTTTTTAATGAACTTGAACTTGTTTTATGTGCAGCAAAAATTCAAACCATAAGACAAAGGACGCGTAATATTTTTATTTTTCAAAAGAATGAAAAATTAGAACATAGCGAGCAAAAGTTAGTTAATTTATTAATAAGTGAGTAAAAAAATGTGTGGAATCGTAGGCTATATAGGAAATAATGAAAAAAAACAAATTATACTAAATGGACTTAAAGAATTAGAATATCGTGGCTATGATAGTGCGGGTATGGCAGTGATGCAAGAAGGAGAGCTTAGTTTTTTTAAAGCTGTAGGAAAACTTGAAAATTTGGCGAATAAATGCACGGATTTTGAAAGTCAAGGTTATGGTTTTGCTATAGGTCATACAAGATGGGCAACTCATGGTAAGCCTACTGAAATCAATGCACATCCTCATTTAGGACAGTATTCTTGTGTGATTCACAATGGTATTATAGAAAATTATAAAGAAATCAAAGATAAACTTGAAAAAGAAGGCGTGAGTTTTTTAAGTCAAACCGATACTGAAGTTATTGTCCAGCTTTTTGAATTTTACGCAAGAAATTTGGGAGTTTTTGAAGCTTGGCAAAAAACCATCAAAGAACTTCGCGGTGCTTTTGCTACTTTGTTAGTAACAAAAAAAGATCCCCATCATGTGTATTTTGCAAAAAATGCTGCTCCTTTGATTATCGGTAAAAATGCAAATAAAGAATGGTATTTTTCTTCAGGTGATGCACCTTTGATAGGAAGTTGTGATGAGGTAATGTATCTTGAAGATTTAAGCTTGGGATACGCGAGTAAAGATGAGCTTGTTGTTTATGAAAATGATGTTTTAAAATCACTTTGTTTTTCTAAGCTTTCAGGCGATAAGGCTTATGCAAAAAAAGACGGCTTTCGCTTTTTTATGGAAAAAGAAATTTATGAACAAAGTCGCGTGATGAGTGAAGTTTTAATGGGACGTATTCAAGGCGATGAAGTCGTTTTTGATGAGCTAAACAATGAAGATTTAAGTCAAGTAGATGAAATCACGCTTTGTGCTTGTGGAACAAGCTATCATGCTGCAATGGCAAGTGCTTATTTATTTGAAAGAATTGCTAAAGTTAAAGCTAAAGTAGAAATTGCAAGTGAATTTCGCTACCGTGAAGCAATTATAAAAAAAGATTCTTTATTTATCGTTATTTCTCAAAGTGGAGAAACAGCAGACACTTTAGAGGCTTTAAAGATTGCAAAAGAGCAGGGCGCTAAGACTTTTGCAATTTGTAATGTGGATAATTCTAATATAGTGCGTTTAGCACACCTAAGTCTTTTAACTCGTGCGGGCATAGAAAAAGGAGTTGCTTCAACTAAAGCTTTTGCCACTCAGGTTTTAACACTTTGGATGCTTGCTATTTTTATGGCGCAAAAAAGAAATTTAAATGTTTCTGCTGAAATTAAAGCGCTTTTACATACTCCAAATTGTGTGAGTGTAAAACAGGCTTTACATGAAAAAATTCATCGTTTATCCAAGCGTTATTTAGATGGACATGGCTTTTTCTTTATAGGTAGAGATGTGTTTTATCCTTTGGCCTTAGAAGGAGCTTTAAAACTTAAAGAATTATCTTATCTTCACGCTGAGGGTTATCCTGCAGGAGAGATGAAACATGGCCCTATTGCTCTGGCTGATTCTAAACTTTATACTATAGCTTTAATGCCAAAGCATATGCTTTATGAAAAAACAAAATCAAATGTTGAAGAGCTTATAGCTAGGGATTCTACAGTGCTTAGCATTTCGCCTTTAGAATTTAATTTGAGTGATGATTTTATAAAAACCAATGAGCAAGATCACTATATGTGTGAATTTTTTGAAATGATGATAATTACTCAACTTTTAGCAATGGAAATTTCTATAAGACTTGGTAATGATGTGGATATGCCAAGAAATTTGGCTAAAAGCGTAACGGTAGAATAGAAATGAAAAAATTTTTTTGTTTAACTTTCGTTTGTAAACTTTTTGCTTTAAGTGAATTTGAACTTCATCATATTGATAAAGTACATAAGCTAGGGTATAGTGGAGATACTATTATAATAGGTGTAGCCGATGATGCTTTTAATCAAGATCATATTAGTTTAAAGGATAAGATTTTAAAGTCTACTTATCCTACTGATACAGCTGGGAAACAGCTTATACCTGATTTGCAAAAATCAACACACGGAAGTCATGTAGCAGGTATAGCTGTTGGAGCAAAGATAGACGATAGTAAACCTTATGGAGTGGCTTATGGGGCAAAATTTTATGGAGCTGGGGTGTTTCCAAATGGCTCTTACACTCAAAATCCTAATATTTATAATTTTTTCAAAAATGTGAGTATTATTAATAATAGCTGGGGTATTAAATTTTATCCTTATTTTAATCTTAGGGCTTCAAATTCTGGATTAGTAGATTGTACTCTAACTAATCAAGGGAAAAGCTATAATATCTGTAATACTCCTTTGGAGTATGTTATGAAAGCAGATAAAGTTGCTAATGATATGATGAGGCTTAGCAAGGATAAGGGAGTATTAAATGTATTTGCTGCTGGTAATGAAGGAATTCTTAGCCCTGCTTTGCATGCGATTTTACCAAGTTATGATGAATCTTTAAGAGCTTGGTTGGCTGTTGGAGCTTTGGATGCAAATGAGATTACTTTAGAATCAGATGGGACTTTAACAATTAAAAGTCAAGGTTTGGCCGATTTTAGTAATGGTTTTAAGGGAGCTACGAATTTTTCTTTAGTTGCTGCTGGAGTAAATATTAA
Source organism: Campylobacter sp. BCW_6466 (assembly GCF_001762835.1). Taxonomy (NCBI): domain Bacteria; kingdom Pseudomonadati; phylum Campylobacterota; class Epsilonproteobacteria; order Campylobacterales; family Campylobacteraceae; genus Campylobacter; species Campylobacter sp. BCW_6466. The sequence goes on along the minus strand of NZ_MJXO01000046.1, from coordinate 9,176 downwards.
TAATGTTGATTCAAGCACTAATGATAACTTTACAAAAAAAAGTGGAACTTCTATGGCAGCACCTATGGTGAGTGGAACAGCGGCACTGGTCAAGCAAAATTTCCCCTTTTTGGATGGTAAGCAAATTGCTGATATACTGTTAAGTACAGCAAATAAAAATTATAAGGCTCCAAAATTTACTGTTAAACAAGTAACCGATGGAACAAATCAACCTAAATTTCTTATTGTGTATATTTCGCAAGATCCACCTAAGATAGAAGATGAAATAAAACGGGATTTAAAACAGCTTTACAATGGAATGCAAGTTCAAATTAATGGACAATGGATTGATTATAGTGATTATATTTGGGATAATAGAGATAGTGCGCAGTCGCAAAAACTTAATACTTCCACTATTAGTTCTATTAATGGAGTAGTTAGGGTTGAAAAAGAAGAATTATTTGGACAAGGAATTTTAGATGCACAAAAGGCGTTAAAAGGACTGAGTATTTTAGATGCAAACAGACTCAGTGACCAGGATGTATTAAAATATGATCAAGAACCTAATACAGCTTATTATACTATAAATACTGCAGGTTATGATGCTGAATTTTCTAATGATATTAGTCAAAGAAAATGGGATGAAAGTACTCATTTATCAAGCGCTATTAATAAACCTACACATTTAGCTAATCTTAACATAGGATTATCTAAAGAAGGTGAAGGTATTTTGATTATCAGTGGTCAAAATACTTATGAGGGTGCAACTTTAATCAAACAAGGAGAATTAAAGCTCAAAGGAAAAGTTAAAAATAATGCTTATGTAGAACAAGAAGCAATGCTAAGCGGTAATGGTATTGTAGGGCAAAATTTAAACAATAAAGGCATAGTTAGACCTGGAAATGAAGATTTGAGTGATTTAACCGTGCAAGGAACTTATACTCAAGAAGGAGTTGACTCTAAATTACAACTTGATTTTGGTAATTATAAAAATTCTAAACTGATTGCAAAAACTTATGATATTAAGAGCGGGAATTTAGAATATATTCCTTTACCTAAATACTATATCTTAAATAAGCCAGTGAAAATTAATTTAGGAGATTTGGAAAAAAGTTTATCATCTTTTAATCATGTTTTGGTGCAAAATACTTATGCTTTAAATTTTGATTTTGTTTTAAGTGATGATTTAGTGAGTATTAATAAAATCTTAATAAAACCTAATTTAAAACCCAATGCTTATGAAATTCCTAATACAAGCTTGGGAAATGCTTTAAGACAATTGCGATCTAGAGCAGACTTGAGTCGGACTTATCAGGAATTTTTTGCTTCTTTAGATAATGGAATAGATGTAAAGACTAAATTAAATAGAATAGAAGGTTCAGAGTATTTAAGCACTTTTAGTAATCATAATCAATCTAATTTGATACAAAATAACATATTGTTTACTCTTCATCCTCTTAATATTAATAATTTTGCACAAAACAATAATATGTTACTTGCTAGTGCTTATTTACCTAGAATTTTTAGTAATGAAGAATATTTTTGGCACCTTACTCCAAGCTATAAATACTATAAAGATAAAGATTTTTCAGGTCAAAAAACAGGTGCTAATATCTCTTTAGGAGAAAATTTCTCATCAGGCTTTTTAGCTTATGCTTTATCTCTTTCTAGCGCTAGATTTAATTTTAATAATGGTAGTGATTTGAAGAGTTATAATATGGACTTATTGTTTAATTATAACCATGATTTAGATTTTATAAAAATATTAAGTGGATTAGGTATAGGTGTAGGATTTAATACTCTTAATCGTTTTGTAGTAGAGCAGCCAATTGAAGGCAAGTATAAAACATTGCAAACTTCAGCCCAGCTTGGTGTAACTAAAGATATTATTTTAGGTCAAGATTTTATTTTTAATCCTTTAATGTATTTTACACATAGTTTTTTTTATCAAGAAGATTTTAAAGAAAATAAAAGTCCTTTTGCTAAAAATTACGAAAGTTTAAAACATCATAGCATAAATGCAAATTTAGGTTTTAATCTTGCTAAAAATATAGAGCAAGATGATTATCAAGCTTCTTTTTCTACTTTTGTAATTTTTGAAAAAAGAATTTATGGAAGAACTTTAGAAAATAAGGCTAGTTTTGTTGATTTTCCTATTGCTTTTATTCAAAAATATAAATTAAAAGATAATATTTTAAGTCAAGGTTTTAATTCAGAATTTTTATATAAAAACAATGTATTTTGGCAGTTTATGTTAATGAATAGATTTTCTCATAATGCCTATGAATTGCATTTAATGAGTTCAATAGGAAAACGTTTTTGAAAGTATTTATTTTTTTAGCTTATAATAAATAAAATTTTAATCAAAGGAAAAAATTATGGAATACAGAGTTGAACATGATACCATGGGTGAAGTTAAGGTCCCAAATGACAAATATTGGGGAGCGCAAACTGAAAGAAGTTTTGAAAATTTCAAAATCGGTTGTGAGAAAATGCCAAAGGTTTTAATCTATGCTTTTGCAAATCTTAAAAAATCTTTAGCTTTAGTCAATAACAAACTTGGCAAACTTGATGATGCTAAAAAAAATGCTATAGTTCAAGCTTGTGATGAGATTATCGCAGGTAAATTTGATGATAATTTTCCACTTGCGATTTGGCAAACAGGTTCAGGTACGCAAAGCAATATGAATATGAATGAAGTTATTGCAAATCGTGCCACTGAAATCATGGGCGGGGATTTTCGCAAAGAAAAGCTTGTACATCCAAATGATCATGTTAATATGAGTCAAAGTTCAAATGATACTTTTCCAACAGCTATGAGTATCGTTGCAGTTGAGCAAGTAGAGAAAAAGCTTATCCCTGCGCTTGATGAGCTTATTGCAACTTTTGAAAAAAAAGTAAAAGAATTTGATGGTATTATCAAGATAGGACGCACGCATTTGCAAGATGCTACCCCACTTACTCTAGCACAAGAATTTAGTGGATATCTTTCTATGCTTTTGCATTCAAAAGAGCAAATCATCGCTTCTTTACCAACTTTAAGAGAACTTGCCATAGGAGGAACCGCAGTAGGAACAGGGCTTAATGCACATCCAGAATTAAGCCAAAAAGTAAGTGAAGAGTTAACTCAACTTATAGGTACGAAATTTGTTTCAAGTCCAAATAAATTTCATGCTTTAACGAGTCATGATGCGATCAATTTCACTCATGGAGCTATGAAAGGTTTGGCTGCAAATTTAATGAAAATTGCAAATGATATTAGATGGCTAGCTTCAGGTCCAAGATGCGGTCTTGGTGAGCTTATCATCCCTGAAAATGAGCCAGGAAGTTCGATTATGCCAGGTAAGGTAAATCCTACTCAGTGTGAAGCTGTTACTATGGTTGCTGTACAAGTGATGGGAAATGATGCAGCTATTGGATTTGCAGCAAGTCAAGGAAATTTTGAACTTAATGTGTTTAAGCCTGTGATTATTTATAATTTCTTGCAAAGTCTTGATTTGTTGGCTGATTCTATGCATTCATTCAATATCCATTGTGCTGTAGGTATAGAACCAAATCGTGCAAAAATCGATCATAATCTTCATAATTCTTTAATGCTAGTTACCGCTCTAAATCCACACATAGGTTATGAAAATGCTGCTAAAGTAGCCAAAAATGCCCATAAAAAAGGTATTTCTTTAAAAGAAAGTGCAATGGAGCTTGGTTTGGTTAGCGAAGAAGATTTCAATAAATTTGTTGATCCTACTAAAATGATAGGCCCAAAAGCTTAAAACATAAAACTTGCCTTTTTAAGGCAAGTTAAATTAAATTCTTATCTTTTAAAATCACATACATTCTTAAAGTTGATACAAAAAAGGTTAAAATTGCAGGACCTAGTATAATACCCCAAAAACCAAAGGTAGAAATTCCTGCTATCATAGCCAAGAAAATTAAAAGTTCGTTGATTTTGGTTGGGGTTTTTACAAGTTTTTTGTTGATCCATTTGATGATTAAAGGTTTGATTAAAGTATCTGCTATAAAAGAAATTACAATTACAGAATAAATAAAAATAACAAGAGCTGAGTTAAGATTGTTTGAGGCAAATTCATAAAGACTTACAGGCACATAAATTAAAGCTCCTCCTATAGCAGGTATGAGAGAACTTACAGCAAAAATTACTCCCATTAAAATTCCATCATAACCATAAAACATTGTGATTAAACCAAAAAGTGCACCTTGAAATATCGCTACAATCACCATAGAGTAAAGCACAACAGCCATAACATTACCCACTTCACTTAAAACATCATCGAGTTCTTTTTTATCAATAGGAATGATGGATTTAAGATAGATAACAAGTTCTGTTCCATATAAATTTGCAAAGAAGTAAAACACACAAATTAAAACCATATCTATAAGAAATTTAGCTCCTGATTTTGTAAAACTTGAAGCATAACTTAGAATTTGTTTGGAAATGCTATTTAAATCTATAGAAGCTAAAAATTCTTTGATTTTAGGTTCTAAAAAATTAAAGCTTTCAGGCAAGGTAAATTGATAGTTTTTGACATAATCAAGTGTTTGTGTGACTAAATTGATATCAAAATTCTTTAAAGCTTTGGCAAGTTCTATCATGGCATAAACAAAAGGTGCAAAGAAAAGCAAAACCATGCAAGCTGTTGTAAGAATGGAAGCTAAAAATTTATGTCCTTTAGTAAGATTTAAAAATTTCGCATTGATGTTTGAGGTAGCTACTGCCATTAAACTAGCTATGATAATCACAAGTAAAAAACCTTTAAAAAGATAAAGCAAAAGAAATAAAATAACTAAAATAAAGCTTATAAGAAAGAATTTTCCATTTTGCAAAATTTACTCCTCAAATAAAGTTTTTTCATAGTTTAATTTTAAAGCACTATAGCTTTTTGTACTAGCTATACGCCCTTTTGCAGTGCGTTCTATATAGCCATTAGCTAGTAAATAAGGTTCGATTACATCTTCTATGGTATTTTCATCTTCGCTTAAAGCCGCAGCAATGCTTGCAAGTCCGATAGGTTTTTGTTTAGCAGCAGTTAAAAGTTCAAGATATCTTAAATCCATCGCATCAAAACCAAGCTCATTCACTCCTAAAGAATTTAAGGCTTCATTAGCTCTTTTTTCTGTGATAATCTCTTCATCATTAACATCAGCAAAATCTCTTACCCTTTTTAAAAGCCTTAGAGCTATTCTAGGGGTTGAACGACTTCTTTTAGCGATCTCAAGTGCGGCTTTTTCTTCGCAAGTTTTATTAAGTTTTAAAGCTGCTTTTTGCAAGATGAGAGCAAGTTCGCTATCTTTGTAAAATTCTAATCTAAATTGCATACCAAAACGATCGCGCAAAGGATTGCTAAGCATACCTGCACGCGTTGTAGCCCCTATAAGAGTAAATTTTGGTAAATCAATTTTTATGGTTTGAGCAGCTGGACCACTACCTATAATGATATCAAGGCGGTAATCCTCCATTGCAGGGTAAAGCACTTCTTCGATAGCAGGGCTTAAGCGATGAATTTCATCAATAAAAAGTATATCTCCTTCGCTAAGATTAGTTAAAATAGCGGCTAAATCCCCGCTTTTTTCTATCATAGGAGCGGCGGTTGTTTTGATATTTGCACCCATTTCATAGGAGATGATATTAGCTAGTGTTGTTTTTCCAAGTCCTGCAGGACCGCTAAAAAGTATATGATCTAAACATTCATTGCGTTTTTTAGCTGCAGCTATAAAGACATTTAAATTTTTTTTAATGCTTTCTTGACCTATATAACCATCAAAATTTGAAGGACGCAATGAAGTTTCGTAAGTTTCATCAAAGGAATATTTTTCTATTTCTACTATTCTATCCATATCTTTGCTTATATTTTGGAAAAATTAAAATAAGATTTTAGCTAAAATTTGCTAGAATTTACATTAAACTTTAATGATTATGGTTTAAAAATGGGAATTTTAACAAAATTAGAATTAGATTATGAAATTGACGATATAGAAAAATTTTTACAATTTTTTAGAACCATGTGCGATAGGTTTGAACCTTTAATCATCAAGCTTGGAAGTGATAGCGTGCGTTATAAAGAAGCCATAAAAGAGCTTGAAACTTTAGCACACAATACCGCTTGGGCAGCAAGACGCTTAAATCTTGAAGAAGTGACTGATTTTTGTGTATTTTGCGAAGAGATGATGGCACAAGCAAATCGCTTTAACGGGCCTGCTAGTGATGAATTTACGGATTGGATGCTTTTGATGAGCGATCAGTTTGAAAAATATTGTCGTTCATATGAAAATGATGATTCTGTTTTAGCGGTTTTTAATCCTTTAATTGTTAATGTTCCAAATATTATTTCTAAATAAGGGAGCGACTTGGCTTCGACAGGAGTAAGTCTGCTTAGATGGCATGTCGCTTTGGGCAAAGCGTAAAAAGCCCAAATAAAATTAAACGCAAACAACGTTAAATTCGCTCCTGCTTACGCTAAAGCTGCGTAAGTTCAGTTGAGCCTGAAATTTAAGTCATACTATCTAGCTTAATTTTCGGTCATTTTTGATAGTGTAGCCTTGCGTTTGACAAGCGTTGAGGTGAAATAAAGTCTTAGCCTTGCTTTTGAGTTTTGGAAGATGAGCGAAGTAGGGTGAAGTAGTCATCTTTGCTAAGCATGTAGAGGTCTTTGTGGGATTATTTTTGGACAGGGGTTCGATTCCCCTCGCTTCCACCATCACGCTAATTTTAAGTAAATCATAAGTTTATTTCAAATTTTTAGAATTTTTTATATGAAGTTAAGATCGATTTATTACCCTTAAAACTTTGATATATTAAGTTTTATAATTTTTCATTAAAAAATTATAGTTTTATTTTTAAGCTTATTTTTAGGGGGGGTATAATTTCTTCTTTAGTTTAAATTTATTGAAGGAGAAACTTATGAAGAAAAATGCTTCGAGCAAGATATTGCTAAGCTTAGGTGTAGCAACTTTGCTTTATTCAGGTGCTTTTGCACAAGAAATCAATCTTACAGAGTCTTCAGATATAGGAAATTATTTTGAAGAAAATGGTAAGGATATCAATCTCAAAAATCCTGATAATTACAAAGGAAAAGATTTAAGTATCAAAATGGGCATTGGAGATTTACCAAGCGATGGCTATGATAGCGCTGATTATCAATTGAACATTGATATCGGTAAAAACAATACTTTAAGCTTTACGCATAATAACAATCAAGAACCTGCTTATGTAACAAATCTAAACGCTACTGCTAAAGAGGTTAAAACAACAGATATAATTTTACAAGCTTTTGCGCCTTCGGTGATTAATGGAGATTTGACTATGACTGGCTCAGGAAAGGAAGCCATTACCGAGGATGAAAAAAAAGGTTCGGGTATAATTCTTTATAATGGAGCAGGTGAAACACAAAGTGCTAATGGTAGCTTAACTATAAATGGAAATTTTACTGCCGATAAAACCCTTTTTGCTACTTATGGAAATTTTGTTAAGGTAAATGGAACTGCAAATCTTACAAATTCAAATTTTGGACTTATCAAACGCTCTTATACAGACTTAGAAGCAAATAATGTAGTGATGGTTCAAGCTAAAGATTTCAATGAAGATATTTTAAAAGCAAAGAACAACGCAGGTGCATTACTTGTAAAATTTTTAAATGATTATGTTTCAACTGATCTTCATGGCAAAGATGAATTAGAAACAGGAGCTGTTATAGATATTAGCGATGAAGAGAAATATGGCGATGGAGAAAAAGGCTTAGTAGATTATAAACTTAGTGTTCAAAACTGCGGTGCCAATAAATGCTTGGTAGTTAATGGAGGTGCTACTGCAGCAGCTAAAGATAAACTCACACAACTTAAAGTAGATATAGATACTATTGATAAATTGCTTAAAAATGAATTTGATTCCGATCAAGATGAAGAATGGGCAAAAGCCAAAGAAGCCCTTGAAAAACAAAAAACTGAACTTGAACAACTCAAACAAGAAGCTGAGAAAAACGGCGGTAAAATCGATGATGAAAAATACATTGATTTAGTAAATAAAAACTTAAATTTAAATCTTAGTGCTAATGATAAAGCTTCTATCCTAGTACTTCGTTCTATCACAGAACAATTAGGAAGTATAGGAGCAGATTTAGCAAGTAGAGAAGGTGTAAAACTAGCTTTAGATATCAAAAAAGACACAGACAATACAGGTAAATCTGTATCTAATCTAAATTCAGCTTCTAGTGCAGTTAATACCACTATGAATATTTCTAATGATGTTTCTATAGGCTCTCGTGTAGCAATGCTAAACAATCCTTTTGGAACTTATGCTTCTAAAATGAATGATCTTAAATTTGCTGCTTTAGATAGTGATATGAGACCAAGCTATGTAAATGAATATACCAATAGTGTTTGGGCTAATGCTTTTGGTGGTGCTAACATTATCGATGGAGATAGTGGTGCAATGTATGGTGCTACCGTAGGGGTAGATAAACAAGCTAATGATAATGTTTTATGGGGTGCTTATTTTACTTATGCAAATGCTAAAATCAAAGACAATAATTTAGAACAAAAAAGTGATAACTTCCAATTAGGTATGTATTCTACTATCAATGTAGCTCCACAATGGGAACTTAATCTTAAAGCTTATGCTCAAGTTTCTCCAACTAAACAAGACAATATTCAAACAGATGGTGCATATAACTCAGATTATACAAGCAAATTCTTAGGACTTAGTGCTAATGCAGGTCGTGTGTTTGACTTTAGTGATAATACTTTATTTATCAAACCTTTTGCAGGGATAAATTATTATTTTAGTTATACTCCATCTCATACAGAAAATGGTGCTATTGCTAAAGATATTGATTCTATGAAAAACAATTCTGTAAGTGTTGAAGTGGGTGCTGAATTTAGAAAATATATGAATGAAAACTCTTATATTTTTGTAACTCCAAAAATAGAACAATTTGTTATCAATAGGGGTGATGATTACACAGCTAATTTAGCTATAAATAATGCTTTCTTTACTAGTGTAGAAGCTAACAACAAGAAAAAAACTTATGGACAAATTATCGTAGGGGGTAATATAGATTTTACAAATCAACTCAGTATGAATCTTGGTTTTGGTGCTAAACAAATACTAGCAGGTAAAGTAGATAATAAAAATGAAACTTACTTAAGTGGTCAAGTAGGACTTAAGTATAAATTTTAATCTTAAA
>NZ_MJXO01000045.1:0-53128 GCF_001762835.1 Campylobacter sp. BCW_6466 | reverse complement strand
AAAGAAAAATCCAAATTTAGCTTTACCTCCTTTAGAATCTTATCCTGATTATAATGAAGCTTTGAAAGAAAAAGAATGTTTTACTTATAAATTAGGAGAAGCTTTTATAAAAGCAAGTAAAAATTGGTGTGGGGGTGGGTATATTAATTTTATTTTAAAGATGTGCCTAGGTTGAAGAGAGAGTATAAGAGGAAAAGATAAAATATATATTAGATATATTTACACTCACTCAAACAAATTTTTATGCAAAATTTCTTCTAAAACCACAGTAGCGTAAGAGCCTTTTTGCAAGAAAAACTCTATACAAAAATGATCTTTTTCTTCATTATAACGCCATTTTAACTCTTCTAAATATCCCCACATAAAGCGTCTTGAACCTTGCATTTTGGATTTAAACTCCAAAGCATCTTTAAAAATTTCATTTTCTAAATTTAAAGCCAAACCTTCTCCTGTTTCATAAGCCTTAGCACCGATTAAAAGTCCCATAGCACTAATGTCTCTTGCCCTAAAACGCCCAAGCTCAGCGCTTAAATCCTCACATAAAAAACACTTTCCAAAAGGATAATGCCCTAAAACCTCGCCTTTTAAAAGCTTAAAAAATTGTTCTTGTTTTTTAAGTTCTTTAGCTTCTTCTTTGGAGATTTTATAAATTTGGATCAATTCTTTTTCACTAAAATCATTTGAAAAATGTGATAACTCCACTCTTTTGCTCAAATAGCGATTAAAAAGCTCACTTTGAAAAGCTGAAATTAAAAACTCTTTCATTTTTACATTTTTCATCTTTTTGCCACGCAAAATTTCAAGCCCTTCTTTATAATTATCCCCAAATTTTCCAAAACGCTGATAACCAAAATAATTCGCAAAACCTTGTTTATCCAAATTCATCAAAGCTTGTTCTAGTTTTAAAGCATCGCTTGGTAAAACTTTTTTTAAGCGTATGAAAAAAGAATTTCCTTTTAAATGCCCTATTCTTAGCTTGTTTTCATGGGTAAAAATTTCTAAAATTTTAAGTTTAGGATGAGAAAAATTTGACAAAAAACTCTCAAATTTTTTAGGCATAGAAAGGTATTGAAAGGTTGATCCTTGCTTGTCTTTAAGCCCTGCATAACCAAAATCTTTTATTTTAACCCCGCTTGCTTCACTTAAAATTTTTAAAGCTTCATTTGTGGTTAAATCTTTTTTATTGATATGTAAAATAAGATGCTCACCCTTACCGCTAAATTCATACAAAGGCTTTTCACGCACTACAAAATCATCGCTATTTTTACTAAAATACGCATTAATAGGACTGTGTTTTAAACTATACAAAGGCTTAAAAATGGTGTTCTCTTCCGCTAAATTCATATTTTCCCTTCACTGCTTTTCCAAAGATATTTAATTTCACGCCGTGTTTTTTGGCTATTGTTTCTATATTTTGCCGTTCTTTTTCATCAAAAGCAAATAAAATTTCATATTCTTCTCCGCTATAAAGCGTATAATCATCAAGTTTTTTAAACCAAGAAATACCGCATTTATTTAAGGCTAAAAGTCTTGATAAATCCTTACTTAAACCATCTGAAATATCCATAGCACAAGAAATCAAAGGTGCGATTTCATAAAAAAAACTAGCTCTTAATTTTGGCTTTATAAATACATGGTTTGGTTTTAAAGTGCCCCCATTTTGTAAAATTTCAAGCCCTTTTAAACTTTGCCCTAATTTTCCTGTATAAGCAATTAAATGTCCCTTTTTTAAACCTTTTCTAAAAACGGCTTTATCGTTAATCTTTGAAATGATAGTAAGACTAATGTCTATTTTATCATTACTTATAGTATCGCCGCCTATGATTTTTATATTAAATTTCCTAGCTGTTTTTAAAAAACCTTTTTGCAAGGCTTTGATCTCATTTTCGCTTAAATTTTTTGGTAAAGCAAGTCCTAAAAGTGCGTATTTTGGTACAGCATTCATCGCAATAGCATCTGAGATATTGACAAGCATTGCTTTTGTAGCGATTTGCTCTAAGCTAAGCCACTCTCTTTTAAAATGCACATTTTCAAAAAACAAATCCTTGCTAAAACACCAATCATCAATAATAGCTCCATCATCGCCATTTTTTTCATTTAAAAAAGCTTTGATAATAAAATCTTCTTTGTTCATAATGCGTGATTTTATAAAATTTCCTTTTAAATTCTAGTGAATTTTAGAAAAATTTTATATAATATAGAAATATTTAAGGAAAAACCATGAAAAAATTAGAATTAAGAATTTTTAGATTTGATAAAACCAAGGATTATGAGGCTTATTATAAACCTTATATTTATGATAATTATGAAAATTTTGCAAGTTTTTATGATTTGCTTTTGCAAGTTCAAGATGATGATATTTATTTTGATTTTGATAAAGATGAAGATACTTACATAGTTGTAAATAAGCAAATCATACCACTTTTTACACCTTTAGAAAAAATAGCAAAAGAATTTGATTTTAATCTTTGTATCGAGCCTTTAAGTACAAAAAGAGCTATTAAAGATCTTATCATTGATAAAAATGATTTTTTAGACAAATACAAATATCTTGAAAAATTTGGCGATGAAGAGGATAAAAAGCTTTATGCAAAATATGATTATTTATATTATGCAAGTGAAATTTTAGACTATCTTCCTGAATATATGGGCGATGGAGTGTTTTATTTGGCCTCAAAAATGATAGAAAAATATCCTGAAAAAAAGATAGAAATTTTAAAAACTCTAGCAGATAAAGAAAAGGGTATTTTTTATCACCTTGAAAGTAAAAATGAAATTTTAGAAACAACGATCAAAAACCTACAGAATGAAATTTTAAATTTAGGGCTTTTTGATAAAAATATTTTACACTTTGATTTACCTAAAACCAATGCTTTTGATAATGAGATTAAAGAACTTAAGGAAATTAAGCATAATTTTAAAGATTTCAATATAGCTTTTTATGGTTTTAATGCTTGTGATACTTTAAAATCCAAACTTGAAGCTAAATTTATTTCCTATGAAAACAGTACAAAAAATAATGGTTTTACTTTGCTGAATTTAAATCCTACACTAAGCTATAAAATGGCTGCAGATATTGTTTTGGACGCTTATGATAGCGGGGCTGATTTTATGGTAGTAAAAGAAGAAAAAGATTTTTATCTTTTTGATACTTGTGCTAAAAAACTTATGCAAACAAGCGGAAGGGAATTTGAAGACTTTTATATTTTAAGTCGTTTTGAGTTTTTAGCCCTTATCCAAGGCATACAAGCTCCATCATTAAAAAATCACACTTTAAAGGTTAGTTTGATATGAAAATCTCTTTAGAATGTAAAGATCTCATCATAGAAAAAACTTTAGAACTTTTTTTAAAAGATCATTTGGTAATGAAAAAAGATTGTGATTTCATCATTAGCGATGAAAAAATTCACACCGCAAAACCCTTATTTATCATCTCTAAAAACTCTCCATTTTTAAGCGTACCATTTAGCAAAGAAGCCTTGTTTGAGTCTTTAAATGAATTTGATAATGCCTTAAAAGCAGCAGCTTTGCAACTTGCACTTGAACAAAAAAGACTGCTTGAAGAAAAAATTGACGCTATTGCTTTGGAATTTAAAAAAGATTATGAAAATAAAATCGATCTTGCCATAAAAGATCTTAAAAACAAACTCGTAAAAGCACTTAATGATGAATGATGAATTTATAAGCGTTAAAGACTTTTTTAATCACAATGAAAAAAGAAAAAAATTTCTTCAAAAACAAGAAATTAGTTCCCCTAAAGAAAAAATAAAAAAAGTCAAAGAAACAAAGCTTTATACAAATATAGAAAGTGGTAAATACAAAGGAAAAAAACTACTTTTACCTAGTCTTACAACAACAAGAAGTACTAAAAGCATAGTAAAAAGTTGTGTTTTTAATGTAATAAGGGAAGATTTAAGAGATAAAATTTTCATTGAAGCCTTTGGCGGAAGTGCTTTGATGGCGGCTGAAGCACTAAGTAATTATGCTTTAAAAGCTTATGCTATAGAACTTGATGCAAAAGCCTATAAAATTGCTTTAGAAAATGCTAAAAATATAGATCCAAATTTAGAAGTTATCCACGCAAATACTTTTGAAATTTTACCCAAATTCATAGAAAATTCAAAAAATGAAATCATCTTATATCTTGACCCACCTTTTGATATCAGAGAAGGTTTTAGTGATATTTATGAAAAAATTTATCATTTTTTAGAAAATTTAGATTTAAAGACTTTAAATTTAATCATTTTTGAACACCACTCAACCATAAAAACTCCCGAAAAAATCCAAAATTTTCAAAAAATTAAAGAAAAGAAATTTGGATCAACTAGCTTAAGCTTTTACACTTCTTAACTTACTTGGAACACTTCTTGCTTAATCTATCATCAACAATAGATTAAAGGAAGAATCCATGAGAGTTTTAACGATATTTTTACTCTTTATGACAAGCATTTTTGCAGTGCAAATCAAGGATGTAGCAAACACTGTAGGTGTAAGAGATAACCAACTCATAGGTTATGGACTTGTTGTAGGACTTAATGGAAGTGGCGATGGAACAAGCTCTAAATTTACACTACAATCCATCTCAAACCTTTTGCAAGGTATGAATATCAAAGTAGATCCTAACGATATCAAATCAAAAAATACCGCAGCTGTTATGGTTACAGCCAAACTTCCAGCCTTTGCAAAAAGCGGAGATAAACTTGATATTACCGTTTCATCTATGGGTGATGCAAAATCTTTACAAGGCGGAACACTTTTACTGACTGCACTTCGTGGGATTGATGGTGAAATTTATGCTATAGCACAAGGCTCTATCTCAACAGGAGGTTTAACACCTAGACCAGGAGGAGCAGGTTCTCACTCAACTGCTGCAACCGTAATGGGCGGAGCTAATGTAGAAAGAGAAATTCCACAAAATTTTAGCCAAAATAATGATCTAACCTTAAGCTTAAAAGTAGCAGATTTTAAAACCGCAAATGATATAGAAAGAGTTTTAAATACCGTTTTTGGCGAAGAAGTGGCTAAAGCTATCGACTCTCGCACAGTAAAACTCAAAAAACCTGAAGATCTTTCAAATGTTGATTTTATGGCAAGAGTTTTAGAACAAGATATAGCTTATAAACCACAAAGCAAAATTATCATCGATGAAAGAACAGGAACAGTGATTGCTGGAGTTGATGTAGAGGTAGAACCTGTTTTAATCACTCATAAAGATATCACCATAAAAATAGATCCAAACAATAACGCAGTAGCTAATCAAAATGAAATCGATATGAAAGATGGTGGTTTTGTAGATCCAAGTTCAAATACCTTAAGAATCAACAATGCAAAAAGCACAGTTGCAAATATAGCTAGAATGCTTAACAAACTTGGAGCAACCCCAAATGACATTATCGCTATTATGGAAAATTTAAAGCGCGCAGGTGCAATTAACGCGGATTTGGAGATCATCTAATGAAAGTGGATAATTTTTTAAATACTTATAGTATGAATAGCGCTTTACTTGATCGTGCAGCCAAAGCAAGAAGTTTAGAATCAAGAATCAAAATAAATAATAATGATATAGTCACAAAAACCAAAGAAGATGAAGCCTTAAAAGAACAAACGGATGCTTTTGAAGCATTTTTTTTAAAGCAAGTTTTAGATGTATCTTTAAAAAGTCAAAATTCACTCTTTGGAAAAGATGCCAGCGATGAAATATACTCTTCCATGTATAACGATACTATGAGTAAAGCTTTAAGTGGAGGTATGGGTTTTTCAAAATTATTATACGATTTTTTAAAAGAAAGGGGTTAAGTTTTTTAAATTTGAGTCGATATGGTTTGTAGAGGATTATAACTAAGATCAAGGAGGCAGAAATGATCAATCCTATACAACAAAGTTATGTGGCAAATACCACATTAAATACAAATAGAATAGATAAAGAAACAAAAACAAACGATACTCAAAAAACGGAAAATGATAAAGCGAGTAAAATCGCAGAGCAGATTAAAAACGGTACTTATAAAATCGATACAAAAGCTACGGCTTCTGCGATTGCTGACTCTTTAATCTAAAACTTTCATTCTCCTTTTTTTGAGAGAGAAAAGGAGAAAATATGCTTAAACAAAAACTTGATGAAGTAAATGCTATCTTAGCAAAACTTATTGCATTAACCGAAGAAGATATAGAAAATATCAAAGTGGCTAAACATGAGAGTGTAACGCCAAGTGTAGAAGAAAAAAACAAACTTATCGCCGAATTTATTACAGCTAAAAAACAGCTTGATGTTGCCTTGGTTGAGCTAAATAATAGCTCTACAAAAGGGCTTAGTGAACTCTTAGATGATGAAGATAAACAAAAACTAGATCTACTTAAAAAAAATCTTCAAAACCTTCATAGTAAAAACAAAGAGTATGCTAAATTTGTTCTTATTGTCAAAGATTTTCTTGATAGCTTAGTAAATAAAATGTTTGATATCAATGATGGAACAAATAATGCTTATGGAGATAAAAAGACAAATCCAGAGTCAATTTTCAAGATCAATGTATAAGGATTTATAATGGGTATTTTTGGAACATTATACACAGGTGTTACAGGCTTAAAGGCAAGCGAAGTTCAAATCGCAACAACTGGAAATAATATCTCAAATGCTAATGCAACTTTTTATACACGCCAAAGAGTAGTGCAAACTACAAATGGGTATATTACCACAGGTGGAGTTCAAGTAGGCACAGGAACTGCTATAGAAAGTATAGTGCGTTTGCATGATGAGTATTCTTACTATAAATTAAAAGGTGCATCAAACCAACTAGAATACACTAAATACATGGCTTCAACCTTACAAGAAATCGCTCAGCGTTTTCCAGACTTACAAAATACTGGAATTTTGAAAGATTTAGAAAATTATAACAAAGCTTGGAATGATTTTGCATCCAACCCCAATGAAAATGCCACAAAAATAGCCCTTGTAAAAGCTTCTCAAACCTTAACAGAAAGCGTTAATAACACTTTTGCAACCTTGGATAAAATCCAAAAAAAAGTAAATAATGATATTAAAAATACGGTTGATGAGATTAATAGAATCGGTGAAGAAATTGCCACTATAAATAAACAAATTTATGGACAAGAAGCCTTACCAACAGAACACGCAAATGAGCTTAGGGATAGAAGAGATGAACTTGAGCTTACTCTTTCAAAGCTAGTTAGTGCAGTTGCAAGCAAAAATGAAATCAATCAAGACAATCGCCTTGATACAACCATCACTGATCCAGGACATCAATACAATCTAAGCATAGAAGGTTTTAGTATAGTAGATGGGATAAATTTTCATCCTTTAAAGCTTGATTATGATGATAAAAATAAATCTTATAGCATTTATTATGAAACCCCTGATGAAAAAGTTCGCGATCTTACTGCAAAGATTAATGGTGGACAGCTTGGTGCTCAGCTTGACTTACGCGGTAGAAACTATAGCAAAAGCGAAGGAAAATATGAAGATGGAATTATCCAAGGTTATATGGATTCTTTAGATACTTTTGCCAAGACCATGATCAATGAAACTAACAATCTTTATGCGAGTTCTGCGAAAAGTTCTGTTACTTCTGATTATCTATCTGGACTTAAGGGAGATATTCCTTTAGTTAATTACGACAGAACCATACAACCAGGAAGTTTCGATATAGTCATTTATGATGATAAAGGCGATAAAAAACTCACCAAAACCATCACCATAGATGTAAATACAACCATGAATGATATCATGCGTCAAATCAATGCTAATACAGATGATAATAACGATCACAATGCAAATAATGATGTTGATGATCATATCAATGCAAGTTTTAGCTACGATGCAAAAACTGGAGATGGTTTATTCCAAATCAATGCAAAATCAGGCTTTAAGGTAGCCATTGAAGATAAAGGCACAAATTTCGCAGGTGCGTTTAGCATAGGTGGTTTTTTCAGCGGAACTGATGCAAGCGATATGAAGGTAAAAGATTCTATCTTAAATGATCCAAGCACAGTAAGAGCAAGCTCAAATGGGGTTGATAGTGGCAATGACATGGCAAATAAAATCATCCAACTTCAATATGATAAAGTTAATTTTTATAATGAAGATGGCACTATTGATAATCTTACCATGGAAGAATATTACCGCAAACTTACAGGTAAAATAGCTTCAGATGGTGAAAATAACAATGTTGTAAATTCAAGCAATGAAACTCTTTATAATTCTGTTTATAGCGAATACCAATCTAAAAGTGGTGTAAATACAAATGAAGAATTAGCCGCTCTTATACAATACCAATCAAGTTACGGTGCTGCAGCAAAAATCGTCTCAACCGTAGATCAAATGCTTGATACCTTACTAGGGCTTAAATCTTAAGCTCTAGCAATATCAAGTGAAAAATTTTATCCATCTTAAAGCTAAGCTTGATTTTTTAGCCAATCAAAAAAATACCAATCATTCCCTTTTTGAAACTCCAGATCCTTTGCAAATTGCTAAAATTCACAATGATGAATTTATTGCCTTAATTTGTGCTTTATTTGCCTATGGAAATGCTAAAAATATAGTAAATTTTCTAAAAAAACTTGATTTTTCTTTATTAAACCTTCAAGAAAAACAAATAAAAAAAGAACTTAAAAATTTAAAATACCGCTTTCAAAATGAGAAAGATATACAAGAAATTTTTATCACTCTTTCAAGACTTAAAAATGAAATTTCACTCTACGAACTTTTTTATCAAGCCTATCAAAAAAGAGAAAATACCACAGATGCCATCTTAGCTTTTATACAAAAAATCAAAACCTTAAATTCATATTCAAGTTATGGGTATGAATTTTTCTTTGGAAAAATTTGGCAAAACACCCCTACTTCACCTCTTAAACGCTATAATATGTATCTAAGATGGATGGTTAGAAAAGATGAACTTGATCTTGGACTTTTTACCAAAATTCACACCAAAGATCTTTTAATTCCACTTGATACACATACACATAAAATTTCCTTGACTTTAGGACTTCTAAAGCGTAAAATATATGATTATAAAAGTGTTTTAGAACTCACGCAAAATTTAAAAAAATTAGATGCAAATGATCCCATAAAATATGACTTTGCACTCTATCGTTTAGGGCAAAGTAAGGAAATTGACAAATTTAAGGAGTGAAAAATGGGCTTTGAGCACTTAGATACAATTTATTATTTCATACTTTTTTTTGTAGCTCTTTTTGCTGGTTTTATAGATTCTATTGTAGGTGGAGGAGGGCTTATTACTCTACCAGCACTCATAGCCTGTGGAATTCCTGCGCATTTATCCTTAGCAACAAACAAACTCCAAAGCGTCTTTGGTTCTTTTACGGCTACTTTAACTTATTTTAAATCCACCACTCTACCTCATCTTGCTTGGGGTGTTTTTTTTACAGCCTTAGGAGCAGCTATAGGAAGTTATAGTGTTCTTTTTGTAAAAGATGAGCAATTAAAGCTTATTATCTTAATCTTTTTAACTCTTACTTTCTTATATACAGCCTTACGTCCTAACTTAGGCAAACACGAAAGTGAACCTAAAATAAAAAATATCAAAATTTTTCATTTAATTTGTGGCTTAACTTTAGGATTTTATGATGGATTTTTAGGGCCTGGAACGGGTTCATTTTGGATTTTTGCTTGTGTGATGCTACTAGGTTTTAATATGAAAAAAGCAAGCATTAATACTAAAATTTTAAATTTTACAAGCAATATTATTGCCCTTGCTATATTTTTATGGCAATACGAACTTTTATGGGCTGTAGGCTTGCTTATGGGTGTAGGACAAGTTTTAGGAGCTTATTTAGGCTCAAAACTTGTATTAAAAACTAATGGAAAGTTTATAAAAACTTTATTTTTAATCGTTGTAGGAGCTACTATCATTAAAGTAGCTTGGGATTATTTTAGTTAAAATTGACCCCTGAGCTAAGCTCCCACATAGGTAAGAATATACCTAAAGCCAAAAACAAAACTAAAAGCGCTACAAATAAAGTCATCATTGGTTCTAAAAAAACCAAAAATCTATCCATCAAATTTTCGCTTTTTTGTTGATAATATTTGGCAATTTCTTCACTTAATACTTCAAGTCTTCCACTTTTCATCGCAACACTAAGCATAGAAAATACCAAAGAATCAAAAATATCAATCTTTTTAAAAACCTGACTTAACTCAAGACCAGAATCTATAAAACTAAAAAGTTTTTTATACTGAAAAATTAAAAATTTATTTTCAAGCCCTATAATAGCTAAATCAAAAGCTTTAGATATTGAAATTCCATTTTTTAAAAGTAAAGAAAAAGCCATAAAAAAATAATAATTTTGATTATAAATAATCAAACGAGAAATCAAAGGTATTTTTAAAAATAAAAAATCGCAAGAAAAAGCAAAAGAATGAAAATTTTTATAAGCTAAAATAAGCATAACAATAAAAATAACAAACAAAAATATGCAAAAAATTCCATAGTCATCTAAAAAATTATAAATTTCTAACATTACATGCGTGATAAAAGGTAAACTCGCGCCTAAATTTTCAAATAAATCTTTAAAATTAGGCACTACAAAAAGCATTAAAAACAAAAATGCTCCGATAATACTTAAAAAAACCAAAGTAGGATATCTAAAAGCCTTTTTTAATTGTTTTTGAGTCTCTAAGCTTTTTTCTCGAAGTTTAGAAATTTGACTAAACACTTCACTGATTTTTCCTGTCTTTTCAGCCGTTTTAATCAAAGCTAGCTCCGCACGATTTAATCCAAAATTAGCATTTTCAAAAGCTTGATTTAAATTTTGGGCTAAAATTAAATTGTCTAATATTTTTTTCATAATCTTGCAAGAATGCATAAGATATAATTCTCTAATCGCTTCTTGAACACTTAATCCAACTTCACACAACAAAGCCAGCTCTTTAAAAAAGAGTATGAAATTTTCATCTTTTAATCTCTGAAAATTAGATTTTTGAATTTCTTTTATATCAATGATTTTCCAATTCTTTGATAAGGCTTTTGCTTGTGCTGTATTTAAATTTTCAGCTTTTATAGTTTTTGTATAATTTTGATTGTTTTTAAGAAATTCTACTTCATAAAATTTCATCTTACAACCCTTAAAAGCTCATCTATACTTGTAAGACCTTCTTTGGCTTTTTTTAAACCTTGTTCAAACATAGTTTGAAAACCATATTTTTTTGCAAGCTCCATTAAAATCGTTTTATCTTGATTTTCCCTAATTGCACAAGCTAAATCTTCATTGATCTCTAAGCACTCAGCGATTAATTCTCTGCCAAAAAATCCACTATGATGACAACGCTCACATCCTTTTGGTTCAAAAAATTCACCTTCAAATTCAATATAATGTTTTTTGCTTTTTTGCTTACACCAAGGACAAAGTTTTCTAACCAAACGCTGTGCTATAACAAGACTCAAAGCCGATGCTATCAAGTAACTTTTTGCTTGCATATCCAAAAGCCTATCAATGGTACTAAGAGCATCATTAGTATGCAAGGTGCTTAAAAGCAAATGACCTGTTAAAGAAGCTTTAAGTGCAATATCTAAACTTTCTTCATCGCGAATTTCTCCTATCATGATAATATCAGGATCTTGCCTTAAAATTGCTCTTAAAATACTATTAAACTCGACTCCAACTTTTGAATTAAGCAAAATTTGCTGCACTAAAGGAATTTTATACTCTATAGGATCTTCTGCGGAAATAATCTTTTTTTCAATACTTTTCAACTCGTTTAAACACGCGTATAAAGTTGTGCTTTTACCACTACCTGTAGGGCCGGTTAATAAAATCATTCCATTGGGACGATGTAAAATCTTTTTTAAAATTTCTAAATTTTTATCTCCAAGATTTAGTTTATACAAATCCAAAATTTCTTTATCATGTTTTAAAATTCTTATAACAACACTTTCGCCATAAATCAAAGGCAAACATGAAACACGAAAATCATATCTTTCATTTTCAAAATCTAATTCAAAACTTCCATCTTGTGTTTTTCTTGATTCAGCTAAATTCAAACAAGCTAAAAATTTGACATGAAAAACCAAAGCTTCATAAACATCCTTCTCAAAAATAGCAAATTCACGCAAAATTCCATCAACCCTAAACCTAATCAAAGCGTCATCGTTCCTTGCTTCTATATGAATATCACTCGCATGAAAAGATAAAATTTCATGTAATAAAAAATCAAAAATTTGACTGATGCAACTTTGATCATCTCTTTTTTGATTTTCTTGCCATTCAAGTCTAAGCTTAATGCTTAATCTTTTAATCTCCTCTTGAATGCGAATTTGATTTAAAATTTTAGCTATCTTTAATTCATCGGCAATTGCAGTGTCGATTTTTTCACAAATCATAAAAGTCTTAACTTGCTCTAAAAGCTCTAAAGAACAAGGTTTGGATCTAATAATCATAAAGCCGTCATTATTTTTAATAAGCAGAAATTTAAATTTTAAAAGTAAAGAAAAAGGTATACCTTCATAAATAAAATCATTATCTTCATCTAAATCAACAAAATGTAAATTACAAAAATTTGCTAATTTTTTAAAAAAATCCCAAGAAGTGATATTAAATTTAGTGCAAATTTCATCAAGACTTATTTCATTATCAATATAAGCTTGAAAAATTTTATCCATTCTACTTTCCATCTAATTCCATTAAACCATAATAATTTATATAAGCATCTAAAGCACTTTGAGCTTCTTTTTCTTCACCTAAAGCTCTTTTAGCCTGAGCAAAAATCAGCCAAGAATCTTGTTTTTGCTTGTCAAGTTCATTGGCTTTTAAAGCCCAAAATATTGTCTTTTGATAAGCTTTAATATCAAAATACTTCTTAGCTAAATTTAATGCCTTTTCATAGCTTGGATTTTGATAAAAAGATTTTTTTAAATCAGAAATATTTAAAATTTTAGAATCAATTTCTATCTTACTAATGTGTGTATTTTCCCGCACCGCTTTAACTTCTTCTAGTTCTTTATATAACTTTTCCCTAGAAATCTTATTTTTTTCTTGTAAAATTTGCGCTTGAAGAATCTTTTGCTCTAAATGCTTTTTATGTTCAATAGCTTGCAAATAAATATTTTTTTGCTTATTATATTTTTGCATTAGCACAAAAAAACAAAATGCTATCACTAAGATTAAAACAATTAAAAATAAATATTTTAAATATTTTTTAAGTAAAAAATATTTATACCTAAGCTCAAGTTCTTTAATTCTTTCTTGCATACCTTACCTTAATAAGCCATTCTCTAAAGCACTAAGCTTTAAAATATACTCTTGACTTTTGTTTGTATCAAAAAAACTATTTATCTCATAAAAACTTTTTAAAGTTTTATCAATATATCTTAAATTTCCTTGAGAAATTTTTTGTAAAAACTTAAGACATTTATTTGAAAAATTCATTCCGAATTTCAATTTAATATAATCATCAAGCTCTAAAAGACTAATATTTTTCAATTCAAAACAAGCACTTAAACGACTTTTAAAATGCTCTTTTTTAAGTATATTTAACTTTTTATGAGAACTTAAAACAAAACTTATAGAATCACTATAAATCCTAATGCTTTCTAGCATTGCATAATCATACATTCCTACTTCATCAAGAATGATTAAACTCTGACCTTGTGAAATCAAAAACTCAATTTTTTCTTTTAAGAAACTCTGATCTTTAAAATTTTCATTAATAAAATCAACATTATATTTTTTTGCCAATCTTTGCAACAATACACTTTTACCGCTACCACTTTTTCCCCATAAAAAAATAAAAGCTTTTTGGCTTTCTAAAATTTGATTGATTTGATGAAAAATTTCTTCTCTAAATGGAATAATTTTACTCATAATGCTTAAATCCTAGATCTTTAAGACTTGGAGCGTTTACACTATCTACTATACTTGGAGTGATAATAAAAACAATTTCGGTTGCTTTAGAATTTAAAACTTCTCCTTTAAACAAAGAACCTAGAATTGGAATTTGTGATAGAAAATTGATAGAATTTTTCTCATTAGATTTATCGTGAGAAATCAATCCACCTAAAATTAAAGTTTGATTATTCTCTACTTGCACAACACTAGAAAGCTTTTTTTGTATGGTATCAGGAGCAATAGTTCTTGGTTCTTTTTGTCGTTTATTATCTTCTGGATACTTAAAATCACTTAAGCTTGGATTAATTCTAAGCATTATTTTTCCATCATCAGAAATTTCAGGCAAGATATTGAGTAAAATGCCTATAAAAATAGAATAATTATTATAACTTTCACTAACAGTAGTCCCATTTTCAGTACCTTTAGAACTTTCTTTGACTTGATAATTTATAGTATCGCCTACAGAAATAATGGCTTGTTGGTTGTTTAAAGCCATAAGCTTTGGATTAGAAAGCACGCTAGTTTTTCCATTTTGAGAAAGAAAGTTAATAATAGAATCAAAATTTAAATTCGCCCTTAAACCCAAATTCTTAACAAAACCTTGCCCATTTTGAAACTGAATAAAAGAATTTTCATTATTTACTTGCGAATTTAAACCTATATTAAAATTTTGCCAATTAATCCCACTAGAATGGCTTTCATTTAAACTCACAGCAAGTATGCTAACATCGATAATAACTTGTTTTTTAAGACGATTTTCTAGTTTTTGCAAATAATTTTTCACACTTTTTAACTGAGAATTTGTTCCAGTTACTATAATAAGACCTGCATTGGGATTTATGATGGGAGTTTTAGCCTCATAATCTTCATGAGAATTTTTTAATAATACAATAATCTCTTTTTCTATATTTTGCCAAAAATCAAATTTTTCCATACTTTTAATCATATTGTCTTCTGCATCATCAAAACTACCGCTATATTCACTTTGCCTTGGTTTAGCGTCTACAGACGCTTTAGTTATGCTTTGTCCTTCTCTGATAGAAGTGATATAACTTATCTTAAAAATCTTCGTATTAATACCTGAAATTCTTAAAATTTTACCATCAAAATCATAGCTAAGATCATGCTCTTTGATAAAAAAATTAAAAATTTCGTCTAAACTCATTTGATGAATATTGACAGAATTTTGCAATGTTTCTAATTTTTCTTTGGCAATTTTATCTTTAACAATAATACTAAAAGAACAATATTTTGCAAGCTCATCAAGACTTTCTTGTATGCTTAATTTTTCATTAATACTGATATCAAAAAGACGCTTTTGACAATCTAAAGCATAAAGATAATGGCAAAAAAGAATGTTAATTAATATTAATCTTATCATTTTTATTTATTTGGATTGCAATTTCTAAATTATCATATTGGAATTTAATCTCTTTAGTATTTATTTCATGTATTATAGCATCATCAATCATATCACCTTTTTTATACCATCGATCATAAATTTTTACTTTATCAAGCATAATTGCAGTAATTTTAATATGTCTTAATTTTTCAAAAGTAGGATTCACAAATGGGTTTTGAAGAGTATTAAAATTTATGCGATTTTCTTTATCTATAAGTTTAAAATACTCTTCAAAATTATCTTGTGCAAACAAAGTGCTAAAACACAATGTAGCACTAAAAATATATTTTATCAGCTTTCAACCTCATTACTATAATCAGCCATAGCGATACGCTTAAGCTGTCTATAGCGACGTTGAGCGTCTTTTTTATTGCGTTCAAAAAGCTCAGCAGCATGTTCAGGATTTGCTTTTTTAAGTGAATTATAACGCACTTCATTCATCAAAAATTGCTCATATAAATCCCAATCAGGCTCTTTTCCTGTTAGAGTTAAAGGATTTTTTCCTTGTTCTTCTAAACGAGGATCAAAGGTATAAAGTGGCCAATAGCCACACTTTGTAGCAAGCTCACCTTGCTCTCCTGAGTAGCCCAGCCCACCTTTAATACCATGAGCTATACAAGGAGAATAACAAATCACCAAAGATGGTCCATCATAGGCCTCAGCTGCAGTGATAGCTTTGATAAGATGAGTATAATTTGCCGTTGAATTTACTTGTGCTACAAAAATATAACCATAAGTCATAGCAATTTGACCTAGATCTTTTTTCTGTATAGGTTTGCCTGCTGCTGCAAACTGTGCTACAGCTCCTGTTCTAGAAGATTTTGAACTTTGACCGCCTGTATTAGAATAAACTTCTGTATCAAGCACTAAAATATTTACATTTTCTCCACTTGCTAAAACATGATCAAGTCCGCCATAGCCTATATCATAAGCCCAACCATCACCACCAAAAATCCAGTGAGATTTTTTACTTAAATACTGTTTAAGCTCTAATATATCTTGTACGGCTTTAATATTTTTATTTTGCTCTAAAATAGGGATCATTTTATCTTTAATTTCCACAGACATAGCACCATTGTCTTTATTTGCAATCCAATCTTTAAAAAGGGCTGATAAAGCATTTGGAACTTCTTGCATACTTTCATTCATGATATATTCAATGCGGTGTCTTGTATTTTCAGTTGCAATTTTCATACCCAAACCAAACTCAGCATTGTCTTCAAAAAGTGAATTTCCCCAAGCAGGACCGTGTCCATTTTTCACACTTTTTCTATAAGGAGTTGATGGAGCTGAACCCCCATAAATAGAACTACAACCTGTCGCATTAGCCACAATCATTCTTTCACCGAACAATCTTGTAATTAAAGTAATATAAGGAGTTTCTCCACATCCAGGACAAGCTCCATGGAATTCAAATAAAGGTTGGGCAAATTGTGCTCCTTTTGTAGTTTCTTTATTTAAAATATCATCTTTGTATGTGATTTCTTTAAATAAATAATCCGCATTTTCTTGCTCACCAAAATCCATCTCTTCTTGAAGTGGCACCATAACCAAAGATTTTTCTTTAGTAGGACACTCATGAACACAAAGCTCACAGCCTGTACAATCAAGTGGAGAAACTTGAATTTTAAAGCTTAATTTTTCTCCTTTGGTTCCTTTAGCTTCTAAAGCATGATCTTTTACACCGCGAGGTGCATTTGCCATTTCTTCATCATTAATCAAAAATGGCCTGATAACAGCATGCGGACAAACTGAAGCACATTGATTACATTGAATACAATTTGCCTCTATCCATCTTGGTACCATAACCCCAACACCGCGTTTTTCGTATTCGGTTGTGCCGTGTTCAAAACTTCCATCTTCATAACCTAAAAAGGCTGAAACAGGCAAATCATCACCCTTAGCCGCATTCATAGGTTTTACGATTTTTTCAACAAATTCAGTACCTTTATAGGCATTAGTTTGTTCTTTTTCTTTAAGCTCTAAATTTTTCCAATTTGGATCCACTTCAACTTTTACAAGTCCATCAGCACCCACATCAATAGCCTTGTAATTCATTTCTACAATAGCATCGCCTTTTTTACTATAAGATTTATACGCAAGCTCTTTCATGTATTTTTGTGCGTCTTCATAAGGAATGATTTTTGCAAGTTTGAAAAAGGCTGATTGCATAATGGTATTTGTACGATTTCCCAAACCTATATCACGAGCTAGTTTGGTTGCATTGATGATATAAAAATTTACTTCTTTTTCAGCTAAAGTTTTCTTTACTGCATCTGGAAGTTGTCTTATGGTTTCTTCAGCATTCCAAATACTATTTAAAAGGAAAGTTCCTCCTTTGCGAATTCCTGCTAAAACATCATAAATTTCCAAATAAGCCGCTACCGAACAAGCGATAAAATGCGGAGTTGAAACAAGATAAGTTGAACGGATAGGTTTTTTAGAAAATCTTAAATGGCTTCTTGTATAACCCCCTGATTTTTTAGAATCATAAGCAAAATAAGCTTGAGCGTAAAAATCTGTTTTATCCCCGATGATTTTAATCGAGTTTTTATTTGCGCCCACAGTTCCATCAGCACCAAGTCCGTAAAATAAACATTCGATCGTACTTTCATCTCCAAGTGAAATTTTCTCTCCAGTACTCAGTGAAGTATGAGTTACATCATCAACTATACCTACAGTAAAGCCATCTTTTGGATTATCAAGTTTAAGATTTTCAAATACTGCTATCATTTGAGCAGGATCAACATCCTTTGAAGAAAGTCCGTATCTTCCACCCACTATAACAGGAGCATTTTCTCTTCCATAGAAAGCTGATTTTACATCAAGATAAAGTGGCTCCCCAAGACTTCCTGGTTCTTTGGTTCTATCTAAAACTGCGATTTTTTTCACTGATTTTGGCATAACATCAAAGAAATATTTTAAGCTAAATGGGCGATAAAGATAAACTTTTAAAATCCCTACCTTTTCACCCTTAGCATTAAGATAGTCTACCACTTCTTCAAGTGCTTGAGTCACAGAACCCATAGCAACAATCACACGCTCTGGCTCTTTATGTCCATAATAAGTAAATGGTTTGTATTCTCTACCTGTGATTTTTGAAATTTCTTGCATATATTCATTAACAACATCAGGCAAAGCATCATAAAAACGGTTACTTACTTCTCTAGTTTGAAAATAAATATCATCATTTTGTGCTGTTCCGCGTGTTTTTGGATTTTCTGGATTTAAAGCATTATTTCTAAATTCAAGCAAAGCTTCTCTATCTAATAATCTATCAAAATGTGCATAATCCATTACTTCAACTTTTTGAATTTCATGGCTTGTTCTAAAACCATCAAAAAAATGCAAAAATGGCACTCTTCCCTTAATTGCAGCTAAATGTGCTATACCAGCTAAGTCCATGGTTTCTTGCACGGAATGCGAACAAAGCATAGCAAAACCAATTTGTCTTGCCGCATAAATATCTTGATGATCACCAAAGATAGACAAAGCTTGAGCAGCCAAAGAACGCGCTGCTACATGGATTACACAGGGGAGTAATTGACCTGCTATTTTATACATATTTGGAATTTTAAGGAGTAATCCTTGAGAAGCTGTATAAGTTGTAGTCAAAGCCCCAGCCTGTAAAGATCCATGCACACTACCTGCAGCACCTGCTTCACTTTGCATTTCTACGATTTTTACAGGAACTCCAAAAAGATTTTTTTTACCTGCAGCTGCCCACATATCGGTGTAATCAGCCATAGGAGAACTAGGTGTAATAGGATAAATTCCAGCAACTTCAGTAAAAGCATACGCAGCGTATGCAGCAGCCTCATTTCCGTCCATAGTTTTCATAATTTTACCCATTGAGACCTTCCTTTATATTGATAATTTTTATAATTTTTTAGCTATCAATTTACTATAAATTCTCTTAAAAGGCGTTTAACGAAAACTTGAAATTAGTTTAATCTAGCTATATAATTAACAGCCTCATATGCATTTAAAAATACCATAGAATGAGCTTTTAATTCATTTTCATTGCCATAGCCACAAGTTAAGGCCAAAGGAGTGATATTAGCAGAAATTGCAGCTTGAATATCTAGTATTGTATCGCCTATCATATAGGCATTTTCTTGAGTTTTATTAAGT
Source organism: Campylobacter sp. BCW_6466 (assembly GCF_001762835.1). Classification (NCBI taxonomy): domain Bacteria; kingdom Pseudomonadati; phylum Campylobacterota; class Epsilonproteobacteria; order Campylobacterales; family Campylobacteraceae; genus Campylobacter; species Campylobacter sp. BCW_6466. Next base: position 33,732 of record NZ_MJXO01000045.1, on the reverse strand, counting down.
CTTTTTAAGGCTAAAATTATAGGTTCAGAACTTGGCTTTGGATTTATGACATCTTCAAGTGTAATTAAAGTTTTAAAGAATTTTTTAACTCCCAAATAATCAAGTAAAATCGGAGTAAATTTACCTCCTTTTGTTGTAACTATACCAAGATCTGCAATTTCGCTTCCAAGTTCTAATGCTTCTTTTGCTTTAGGCAAAAGAGTGGTTTGTTCTAAATAAATTTGTGCATAAATTTCACGATAAGCTAATACAAATTCTTTACTTAAATTTACTTTATCTGGATAAAGCATTCTAAACATTTGCTCTAAAGGATAACCTATGAGATTTTTGATTTCTTCATTATTTTTAGAAGTTAATCCAAGGGCTTTAAAAGCTCCTTGGAAAGAATTTAAAATAGCATCAGTAGAATCAATTAAAGTGCCATCTAAATCAAATAAAATAGTTTTATTCATTATCTTAAAATAAATTTAGCATCCACTCTTCTATTATCCGCTCTACCTTCTTTAGTGTCATTGCTTGAGCGAGGATTATCTTGACCATAACCTACTGTTTTGATGCGACTTTTTTCTACACCATATTTTTCAAGTTCATTAGCAACACTTTTAGCACGTCTTTCAGAAAGCTTTTGATTATAAGCTCTTGAACCGATATTATCTGTATGTCCTTCAAGAATAGTATCATATCTTTCATTTTCATCTAAAACTTTTGCAATTTCTTTGATTTTTTCTTGAAAAGTTGGATTTATAGTAGTTTTATCAAAACCAAAATGACCTTCCAAAGAAATAGTTTTTTCGCAACCATTTTCATCTAACAAAGCACCTTCTCTTGGTTCTACAGGACATTTTGCTTGTGGAGCTGGACGAGTATCAGCAACTTCTTCTACAGCTTTTTCCTTTTTGCCACCAAAACCAAAACTAATACCTAAAGTTGAAACCCAATTATGGTTTGCATGATTAAAATTAATTTGATCTCTAGTTTCAAGTTTTAAAGCCAAAGAATCGCTAAGACGGAATTTTACACCCGCGCCATAATGTCCAAATCCACCGCTTTTATTATCATAAGCAGCATTTGAAAAATCCTCATATCCTCCACCTGCTAAACCATAGAAATAAAATTTCTCACCTACATCAATACCTTTAATAGCACTCAAATAAGTTCTTGTAATATCTGTAGTTTTATTTGTATTTGTATATTTAACATCAGAATAATGCTCTAACCCAAATTCTAATTGATCAAGCCAAAAATCGTCAAAATGATAACCAAGTCTAATCCCTGGTGCATAACGATTATCCATATCTAAATTACCCTCAAAGTAATTATAGTTTAAAGTTGGAGTGATTTCAAATTTTACATTGTTATCAGCACCAAATAAAACACTTGCCAAACCTAAACATAAGAATATTTTTTTCATAGAAAAAACCTTTCATTGTGTTATAAAATAAAAATTTAAATTTCGCAATTATAACATAAATGATAGAAAAAAGGATGAGTTTTATAAAAAATTGTAGAAAGGTGGGAAAATCCCACCAAAAATATTAACGTTTAGAGAATTGTGGGCTTCTTCTTGCTTTGCGGCGTCCATATTTTTTACGCTCAACAGTTCTACTATCTCTAGTAAGAAGTCCTTTAGGTTTTAATAAGGCTCTAAAATCAGCATCCATAGCTGCTAAAGCTCTTGAAATTCCATGTCTTAAAGCTTCAGCTTGAGCACTATAGCCCCCGCCTAAAGTAGTTGCTTTAATATCCATTGAAGTTTCTTGTTTAGTCACAAGTAAAGGTTGAACCACTTTAAGCTTAATCGCCTCGTGTCCACCAAGCCAAGTGTTTAAATCAACACCATTAACACTAATTTTACCACTACCTGGTTTTACCCATACCTTTGCGATAGCAGTTTTTCTCTTACCTGTTGCGTATGTTGTTGCCATGATTATTTTCCTTCTTTAGCAATTTGCGCAGTGTGTGGGTGCTCACTACCCGCATAGATTTTTAATTTTTTAAGCATAGCTCTGCCCAAATTTGTTTTAGGAAGCATACCTCTAACTGCTAATTTATATAATTTTGCAGGATTTTTTTCAAGTAAATCACCAAATTTTTCGCTTTTTACACTTCCAAAATATCCTGAATGTCTATGATAAAGCTTATCTTCTGCTTTATTAGCACCTGTAAATACAGCTTTTGAAGCATTGATGATAATTACATAATCACCACAATCAACATTTGGAGTAAAGCAAGGCTTGTTTTTACCTCTCAAAATTGTTGCTACTTCAGTTAAAAGACGACCAAAGCGTTTGCCTTCTGCGTCTAAAACAATCCATTCTCGTTTTACTTCGTTTGGCTTTGTTATCTTTGTCATAATTTTTACCTTTGCCAAAAATTTAAAATGTGATTGTATAAAAAATAATATTAATTTTTACTTAATTTAAGTAAAAATAAAGTTTATATTTCCAAAATTTGAATTTCATTTTCCAAACAATAAACTATAAAAGCACGCACTTTATCTTTTTTCAAAATTTCACTAATGGCGATCTTATAAGTTCTTACCTGCTCTTTATGTTTATCTTGCATAGCAAGACCTGTTTTATAATCAATTATGAAAGCTTCTTCATCTTTTAAGGCAAGCAAGTCTAATTGTTTAATTTCTCCATTAAAACTCAAAGCTTGTTCTTTTAAAAGCTTTCCATCACCAATCAAATTTTGAAATTGAATATTTTTAAGTAAAATTTCAATTCTTTTAAAAAGCTTTTCAAAATCACTCTCATCTAAAAAATGTCTAAATTTACTCTTGCATCTTTGAGTAAGTATTTGAAAATTTTCACCCTTAGGGAGTTTTAAATTTTGCATAAAAAAGTGAAAAGCATTTCCAAAATATAGCTCTTTACTATCAAGCTTTTCTTCACTTTGAACTTCTTGTGGGCTAATTTTTTCAAATTTTTGTAAAGCTTGAATACTTTCTTTTTTAACACTTAAAATTTGCTCTTTGCTTTCTAAAAAACCTCTCTCTTGAGAATGTATATTTAAAAATCCCCCCTTAAAATAACTTGGATAATTTCCATTTACACTTTCTTCGTTTCTTTTTATGATAATCAAACTTTCCTTAGCTCTTGTAAAAGCCACATAAAGTTTATTAATATCATCTTCATAATTTGCTCTTGTAATATTTTCTTTAAAAAGGGTATAAATAGGCTCTTTAGTAAGCTCTCGAATTTTATCCTTAATATGGAGTTGCCAACCTTGATTGATATCATATTCAAGCATGATATCTTCATTGTTTGAATTGTTTTTAGATAAACTATCTAGCAAAATCACATGATCAAATTCCAAACCCTTAGATTTATGCACACTCATAATACTAATACCCATATTTTGTTCGCTTACTATTTTCAAAGTACAAGGCTCAAATAAAAGCTTTAAAAAATTTTCCTTAGTTTTAGCATATTCGATAAATTGCATTAAAGCGATATCATTTAAATCAAGTTTTAATTCTTCTATTAAAAAAAGTATATTTTCCATAGCATTTTTTGAAAAATCAAGGGTGATTTTTCTCGGCTCAAAACCTAAAAGTTCTTTTAAAAATACCAAGTAAAACTCATCACCAAAAATACAATATTTAGCATATTCCAAAACAAGTCTTACGCTTGCTTTATTTTCAAGTAAAACATTGCTTTGAGTAAACGCAGGAATTTTTTGCTCTCTTAAAAAATCCAAAACCATATCTGCATCGCTATTTTTCCAACACAAAATACAAATATCATCATAAGAAATATTTTTAGATCTTAAAAAATTAATTTGCTCAAATAAAGTTTCTAAAGTCTTTTCCTTGATTTCTTGGGCTTGGTTTTTAACCTTTTGTTCTTTAGATTCCACAATACGCACAAAACCACCTTTTTTACTTTCTAAGGCAAATTGCTCTTTATAATCTTTGATTTTTTCTTTAAAAGTTTCATTAACAAAATCAACCAAAAGCTCTTTAGAGCGATAATTGGTATTTAAACTATCACTTTTAATTTGACTAAATTCTTGTTTTAACAAATCAAATAATTCTTTTTTTCCTTTACGAAAGCGATAAATACTTTGTTTTTTATCTCCTACGTAAAAAAAAGTGCGATTTTTCTTAACTCCTTCTCCTGAAACAAGCTCAGCGATCAAAGGGCGTAAAATTTGATATTGAATCACGCTTGTATCTTGAAATTCATCAATAAGCAAATGCGAAATAAAACCATCTAAACGAAAATAAATCATATCCTTAAATTCACTGGTTATTAGCTCATAAACTTTTTTACTCACATCTTGGAAATTTAAGGTATTTTTATCTTTATGAAATATATTTTTAGCTTCACTATAATGATTTAAAAGATTCATTAAATTAGCAATTTTATAATTTTCAAGCTCTATGGCATAGGTATTTAAAGCATTTATAAGCTCCATTCTCTTTGCGCTAAAATGCAAGTTAGTGCTTTCTAAATCTTGTAAATATTTTGTACTTTCAAATTTTGTCATAAAGCTTGATTGCATAAACACGGATAAATCTAAAACTTCGCTTTTAAAATTGTCACACAAATTTTTATAATTTTTTACATGAGTAAGACCCAAACAATAACTTCTTAACTCACTATAGGCTTTATTGATATAAGCTTTAGATGGATTTGGAATTTTAGGAAGATTTTGAAAATAAGCATTCTCATAAAATTTTTCAAGCTCGTTAAAAAAATTTTCTTTCTCATCAACTAAATTAATATAATAAGCCAAATCTTTTAATTCATCTTTTTTAAGAAGTTTTAAAAAAATCTCTCTTACATCAAGCCTCTCTTCACTCATTGTAAAATCACTACTTAAGCCCAAATTTAAAGCAAAAACACGCAAAATTTTTCCGAAAAAAGCATCAAAAGTGCTGATTTTTAACTCTGTTCTTAAAAATTCTTCTTTTTTAGCATCTCTTAAAGAAATAAGCTCTTCTTTATCTTTACCTAAAAGCTTGCAAAGTTCATTGCATTCACTGGTTTTATTTTCTTTTTCTAAATTTAAAAAAGCCTCAATAATTCTTTTTTGCATTTCATTAGCAGCTTTTTTGGTAAAAGTTAAAGCTAAAATTTCATTAATCCTAACCCCTTTTAAAATAAGTGCTATAAAACGCACACTCAAGGCAAAGGTTTTTCCGCTTCCCGCACTCGCTTCTAATGCCAAAAAAGGCTCAAATTGACTCATTTTAATTCCTTTTTATAAATGAGTTTATAAGGACAATGCTCATCTTGTTCATTTTCAAACTCTATTTCTTCCTTGCTCATAAGAACTAAGTCTTTAAGTCTTTCTCTTAGCTCATCTAAACTTTTAGCTTTTTGGTGCAATATTTGCATACTATTTAAATCATAAAAACCCACGCTTGCATTTTCATCATATAAAGCTTGGTAAAAAGCAAGTTGATAAGAATTACTTGGTACTTTTCCACTTTTATAATCAATGATCAAATTACCTTCTTTTGAACTATCGATACGATCTATAGTGCCCTTAAGTTTTATACTATCTGCTCCGAGCTTTAAAATATTATTTAACTCAAGCTCTGTATGTGCGACATAAAAGCCTTTTGAAAAATGCTCTTTTTCGTTTTTAGCAAATTGTATAAATTTTAATTTAAATACTTCAAGATCAAGTTCACTGATATTGTATTTTTGATATTCTTTATTCAATAAATTTGCAAAAACTTTTATATCAAAATCATTATTTGCATAATTTTTATAATAAATTTCAAGCATTTTATGGATGAAATTTCCTTGATTTTTCGCTTTACTTTCCTCGCTTAAAACCCTAGGTTCTGCTAAATTTAAAATATAACGATAATAATAAGTTCTTTTTTGATTTTCCAATAAATTAAAACGACTAAAAGAAAGCGGAAACTCGAAAGGATTATGCTTTAAAATAGGAGCTTTTATAGGAGTTAGATTAGGTTTTACGCCTTCATAGTCTAATTTTAAAGCATTAAGATAAGCTTTTTGGTGGATATGAGTTTCATAAAAAAAGTCAAAATCAAGTTCATCTAAAAAACGTGATTTGCTTTTTTCTTCATTTTCCACAAAGCAAATACTTACTTCTAAAGCATTCTTCATCAAGCTTTCATAATAAAATCTTTGTAAATTTTCTCTTCTATCATAGCTAATCAATCCCGCTTTTTTACGCACTTCATTGTTTAAAAAAAGTTCATTAACACTTCTTTTGGGAATAAATTCTTCATTAAAATCAACCAAAATCACCCCATCAAAACAAAGCCCACGACTTTCTAAAAGTCCCATTACCGTAACCTTACCTCCACCTACATCACTAAGGGAAAGTTGTGAAATTTGCATGAAAAAAAGATGGATCAACTCTTTAAGAGTTAAAGACTGATTTTTCAATAAATCTTTAATAAAATAAAGTTCTTTTCGTATCAAATCAATAAGCTTTTGCTTTTCATTTTCTAAAAACAAAGCAAGTAATTTTTCAAAATATTCAAAATCACATTTCTCATCAAAATACTTTTTAAACTCTATAAAATCGATCTTTAAAGAATGTAAAAGCGTATTGTGATAATCAAAAATCATCTGCGTGTCTTCAAAATAATCCTCTTGATTTTTATAGACAAAAGAAGCACTACTAGCACTTTCATAAAGTGCTTGAAATTTTTGATAAAATAAACTCTCTTTAATACTAATTCCACTTGCAAAATTAAGCATATTGTCTTTATCAAAAAGTCTTAAAAACTCACAAAAACTTTCATCTGGAGTTATAACTACAATATTTTCAGACTTTAAACCTTTGCGTACAAAATGTGAAATTTCATCCATAACAAAAGCGCATTGTAAAGCCCTTAATTCAAAAGATTTGAGTTTAATTTTTGAATTTTTTGTTTTAAAAATTTCTTCTTTTAAAATCTCTTGTTTTGAAAGATTGATTTCATAATGAGTGTTTATTTTTAAATCAAATGTTTTTAAAAAATCAAGTTTTAAAAGATATTCGAGATTAAATTTACTTGTTTTAAAACTTAAAACCACTTCTTTAATCTGAGAAATTTCACTTAATAAATTTTCTTCAAATTTACTCAAAAAACCTTGCAAATCATAAACTATAGCTTCATACTCATCTAAAAAATCTTTATTAAGAGTGTAATTTTTAGGCAAAGAAAGATCATCATAAAAAGAATTCTTTTCAAGCAAAACAAGATAATTTTTATATACCTCATCTAAAATTTCCAAATGTTCATTATAGGTGGCATAATAATCATTATTTTTAAGATCTTCTATGCTTTTTTTTTCTAAACTAAGTTCTTTGAAAAAGGAAAAAAGATATTCGTTATTTTTCAAAAAAGCAAAAAATTCTACCGAAATTCCTAGTTTTTTTTCTAAATCCTTACTTTTTAGACAAGCTTCTTGCATTAAAAGTAAGCTTTCATAAGAACTTGCCTTATGAAAATTACTCAAACAAACTTTATCTAAAAATTCACCTATATGAATAGCACTATCTAATAAGGCATTTTGCTGTTTTTTGTGGTTATAATACTCTCTAATTTGTCTTGAAGAACTAAAAATTCTTAATTTCATTGAGCATTTAATTCGTAGCTAAAAAAACCCACTGTTTCTTGATTTGCATAAAACTTTAGCTTAAGCTCCCATCTACCTTTATCTAGTTTAGGTAAAGCGATACTTAAAATTCCATTTTTAACTTGTCCTTCTAACTTTTGATCAAAATTTTTAGTGAATGGTCTTGTAAGAAGAACTTGAACTTTTAAATCATCAGAATTTATATTTTGCAATGCAGAAATTTTAAAATTTGCAACATAGGAATTTTGATCCACTTCATAACTAGGAATTTTTCTTTTACCTATAAAAGTGATTTTATCATTTTGAAAATTTACTTTAAAAAATTTATCAAAATTTACTTGTTGTTTTTGTATTTGATTGTAATTATTTTCAACATTTTGATAAGAGTCAAAATAAAAATCATCCTCATATACAGGATGGTGACTTGCTATAAAAATCGTTACAATACAAGCAATAATTATAGCCAAAAGTGAAAGCAAAATACCATAAGGCCAAAAACTTCTTTTAGTTTCTAACATTTTTTTTCCTCTTTATTCTTCTTTGTGCATAGTATAACAATGCAAAGCAAATAAATCCATAGATAAGTATTCTTAAGATATTGATAGTATCACGATTTGCATTACCTATAGAATGTTCTAATTGTAATCCCAAGGATTTTGCCACACGATCTACAATATCTGCATAACCATTAAGTATAGCAGCATTATAAATATCACCTTTATTTGTAGCTAATATCGGCAAAATAGATCCTGTTCCAGGATAAGGACTAAGCACGGCTTCTTTATCAATCAAAGCTAAAGCACCTTTTGAGCCCACTATATCAACTTTGTGAGAATTTTTTGACAAAAGAAGCAATATATAAGATTGAGGAAGTTCTTTTTGTTTATTTAATAAAGTTTCAATTTCAGTTTCATCACCAACCATAACGCCGATAAAAATATTACTTTTTTGGTAAAGCTCTTTTCCTATAAGATTAATCTCATTACTTACTTTTTGACTTAAAATATTTTCATTAAAAAGTACAGCATCAAGAGCAAAAACCCTAGAAGGCAATAAAACAAAGAAGAAGATGGCTAAAAAAAAGCCATCTTGTAATATTTTTTTCATCCTATATGAAGATGATTTACAGTTAAAACCGACCAAGCGGTGATTGCAGCAGCAACAACTAAACCAATAACAATTAAATATTCCAAAGCCTTACTCATTGTGCTTCCTTTATACTTCTATGATCTTGTTCTTTTGAACCAAACATCTTTACACTTTGTGCATCTTTAAGACTATATGGCTTTTGCATCACTTCTTGCTGAGCTTTAAGACCCCAAATAGTTAAAACTACTAAGATAGCAAGTAATAAAACCGTAGCAATTAACATACCTGTAACACCTGAAAGAGAAAACACGCATCTATTATTATTTTCCATCATTCACCCCTTGAAAGAGAAATTACATACTCGCCAACAGCTTCTTTTTGAATATTATTAAGTGTTGGAAAACTCGGCATTGTTCCTATAAAACCAGCCTTACCACTATGTAAAACATCTACTACAAAAGCTGCAGAACCGTATTTTGTAAGATCTGGGAACATTCCATCTTGACCTTTTCCATCTTCTCCATGGCATGCTGCACAAGTTGCATAAGCTTCTTTACCTTTTGCTACTAAATTTTCATTTGCAGTTTTCTTAATAGCTGAAAGATCTTTTGCTACATAAGCAGCAATAGCAGGGATATCTTCTTCTGCCACACCTAAATCAGCAGCACCAAGCATTTCTCCACCTGGAAAATTCATACCTTTTGAACCATGTTTAATTACATTGATTATACCTTCTTCACTACCCCAAATATTTAAATTTTGAGCTTTACCATTGATACCATCGCCTGTAATTCCATGACAAGCTGAACACTGAACTAAAAAGATATTTTGACCCATTGCTATTTTATCTTCAGGAGATAAATTTTTAAATTTTTCTTCAAATTTTGTATTATGAGTTGCTACTTCTTCATTGTATTGACCTATACTTGAAAAAGAATTTAAAGGATATCCCCATAGAAAATACCAAATAGCCCAAACAATAGTCAGGAAAAATACCACAGCCCAACCAGTAGGAACAGCATTTTTATACTCTCCTATTCCATCCCAACTATGTTCACTAAGCTCTGACTCGCTTTTTTTTTCTTTCATCTGCTTAAACATTCTACTCACAATAACTAGTGTGATTAAAATGATAAGAATAGCTCCAATTAAAGATAAGAGATTAACATTATCTTCTAAATTTAACCATTGCATTAAGCACTCCTTTTACTTTCTAATACACTATCATCAATATCATCTTTTAAGGCAAGGTTTGCATAATTTTCATAATTTCTCTCACCTTTTTTTTCTGTTCTATATAAATGATACCAATACGCATATAATACTATTGACAAAAACATCACGAGTGCAAAAAAACCATAACCTTGGAAAATCTCCCACTCATGTTTTTGAACTGTTGCTAAATCAAATGTGATTAAATTTTTAATCACATCAAAAACTATTGATAAATGTTCCATCATCTTACTTTAAGCTATTTAAATAAGCGATCAAAGCAACTATTTCTTTGATTTCACCTTTAGCAAAAGCATCTTTTACTTCTTGATTTTTCATTTGATCAACTATAGCCTGAGCTTCAGCTTTTACTTCAGCTTGCGCATCCTCCCAAGAACCAAGTTTTGTTCCATTTTCTGTATCATAAGGAACATTGAAAACTTTTTTCACGGTTAAAGCCTCAGCATAAGCAGTTTCAATATCTGCATTATTTTTAAACATATGCTTATATGAAGGCATAATAGAATCTGGAACAACAGAAGTAGGATCCCACATATGATTTTCATGCCAATCAGCTGTTCTATAATTTCCTACACGAGCAAGATCAGGTCCTGTTCTTTTTGAACCCCAAAGAAAAGGTCTATCATAAGCAAATTCACCACTTACAGAATACATACCATAACGATCTGTTTCTGATTTAAATGGACGAATAAGCTGTGAATGACAAGCATTACAACTATCTTTAATATATACTGCACGCCCTGCAAGTTGTAAAACCGTATAAGGTTTTTTACCTTCAATTGGTCTTGCATTTTCTGCAAAATTTGGTAAAACTTCAACTATGCCTGCATAAGCAATCACTACAAAAACAGCTACAGCAAAAAAGAATGGATTTTTTTCTAACCAACTAAACATATTTTCTCCTTTTTATGCTGCCATAGGCGAAGCGCTTTTTGGTTCTTTATCAAGCACTCTTCCACAAGCAATTGTTTTGTAAATATTATAAGTAAACATAAAGAAACCAATAAGATACAACAATCCACCAATCGCTCTAATCCAATAATAAGGAACAATAGCCACAACAGTATCAATAAAGCTATAAAGCAAGTTACCATACTCATCTGTCGCTCTCCACATCATACCTTGAGTAATACCCGCAATCCACATTGAAGCAAAATAAAGAACTATACCTGTGGTTTGGATCCAAAATTGAGCTTCCATTAAAGATTTGCTATAAAGCTCTCTTTTGAAAACTCTAGGAGTCATATGATAAAGCGCAGCCATAGTCATAAATCCTACCCAACCTAATGTTCCATCATGAACATGTCCTGGAATCCAATCTGTAAAGTGTGCTAAAGCATTAACAGACTTAATTGAAAGAATTGGCCCTTCAAGTGTTGAGAACATATAGAAAGTTGATGCCAAAATCATAAATTTAATCAATGGACTCTCGCGAAGCTGGCTCCACTCACCTTTCATAGTAAGTAAGATATTAATCGCTGAACCCCAAGAAGGTAAAATCAATACTATAGAGAAAACCGAACCCATAGTTTGCATCCAATCAGGTACAGTTGAATAAATCAAATGGTGACCACCTGCCCAAAGATAAACAAACATTAAGCCCCAAAATGCAAATAAAGAGAGTTTATAAGAGAAAATCGGCTGACCACTTTCTTTTGGCAAGAAGTAATAAATTTGAGCAATAATACCCACAGTAAATACAAATGCCACAGCATTATGTCCATACCACCATTGTACTAAAGCATCATTTGTTCCTGCATACATTGATACACTATGCCACCATTTACCCATTCCAGTAACAAAATAAGTTGGTACTTCCATGTTATTAAAAAGATAAAGCATAGCTATACCTAAAAATGTAGCTATATAATACCATAAAGAAATATAAAGAGTTTTTTCACGGCGAATTCCAATAAGTCCAAAAATACTTACACCCCATAAAACCCAAACAAGAACAACAAGAATATCTAAAGGCCACTCAAGCTCTGCATATTCTTTAGATGTAGTCACACCCATAAACAAAGATATAACAGCTAAAACCATAGTAAGCATATAAAGCCAAAAATGAAGCTTACCAACAGCCATTAAAAATCTTGACTCAGCCATACTTACCTTAAGAACACGCTGACCTATATAATACCAAGTTGCCCAAATCCCTGAAAGCATAAAACCAAAAATCACACCTGAAGTATGAAGTGGTCTAAGTCTTGAAAAAGTAGCATATTCTCCTGCTAAATAATTTAAGTTAGGATATGCCATTTGAAAAGCTATAAGAGTTCCTATAGCCATACCAACAATGCCAAACAATACGGTTGTAAACATAAAATATCTTGCAACCGTATAGTCGTAATTTAATACATTACCTGGATGCATCGACTTTCTCCTTAAAATTTTTGATAATAAGAGAATATTATAGAATATTAATTATACATTTTTTCTTAAAAATGATAATTTTGTTAATCATTTGTTATGCTTTATATTTTAATGCTAAATCAGTCTTATTTATTGATATTTATCTTATAACCTAAACTTGGCACATTTTTTATAAAATCTTCACCCACTTTATCTCTTACTCTTTTAATAAAAGTTCTAACAGCAGTATCACTCACATGTTCACCTATCCAAACATTTTTCTTTATATCTTCATGCAAAACCAAAGCCCCAGGTTGCTTTAAAAGCAAAGAAATAAAAGCTAATTCTTTTTTAGTTAAAACAATTTCTTCACCATTGTAAATCAAAGTTCTTTTAGTTTTGTTAAATTGATATTCTTCAGAAATTTTTACAAGCATATTTGCTTCAATTTTTTCGCCTATCAGATAATCTAAAACTTTAAACAACTCTTCTATATCAACAGGTTTGATCAAATATTTATCTATACCAATATCAATAGAACGCAAAAGTCTCTCTTTCTCTGAATACGCACTAAGAACAACAATTGGGACATCATCTGAAATTTCCTTAATCTCTCTTGCCATATCAAGCCCATCCATAATAGGCATAGCAATATCTGTGATAACTAAATCCGGCTTAAATTTTTTAAATTTTTTAAGCCCCTCATCTCCATTTTGAGCTCCGATTACTTTACTAAAGCGTTCGCTTAATACATTAATCAATGATTCTCTAGTCTTAATTTCATCTTCAACTACTAATATTATCAATTCTTTACATTCTTGTGACATTTCTACTCTACCCTCTCTTTTAGTTTTAAAAATACCTCAAAACAAGCCCCATCTTTTCCATTCTTAACTTTTATTTTTCCTTGGAAACTTTCAATAATTTGTCTACTTATATAAAGTCCTACTCCTATACCCTGACTGGGATGTTTTGTTGTAAAATAAGGTTGAAAAATTTTATCTAAATTTTCTTTATCAATCCCACCAGCATTATCTTTTATTGTAATTTTCAGATAGTTTTTTCCAAATTTTGAAAAATTTATTGTTATGATTTTCCTTTTTTTGTTTTTAAATGCCTCTATTGAATTTAAAATCAAATTAAGAAAAACTCTTATTAAACCATTCTCATACGCTAAAACTTCATAATCACTTTTCGAAACAATATTAATATTTACATGATTTTTTTCTATAGTTTCAAAAGCAATTTCTAAGGCTTTATTTAAAGTCTCTTTTATAAATACACACTGCTCTACTCCTTTGTTAAACAAAGTTCTAAACACATCAATTGTTTCTGACATATTTTTAATCATATCTTTTGATTGTGAATAAATTTCAGCAAATCCTTTTTCATCTTTAAGATTTTGCTTCATTTGAAACATGGCAATACCAAGCTCATTTAACGGTTGTCTCCATTGATGTGCTATATCACTAATCATTTGTTCTAATGAAGATTTCAAAATCTCTTCATATGCTATTTTAATATCTTTTTCATTTTTTTCCAAGGCAATTTTCATTTTTTTCTCAAATTTTTTACCTAACTGTATAAATTCTTGTTGGTGATTTTTAACTGTATTTTCAAGATTAATACTTAATTCTCTTAATTTAGCGTGATTTAGAGCAAGCTCTTCATTAAGCTTAAAAGAATTACTGACATCATGAGAAAGTGCTACTATTTCTATTAATTCATTATTTTTATCCAATATGGGGATTAACAAAGTTTCAAGATAGAAGGTTTTGCCTAATTTATCAATATTTTTAAAAATAACCTGATAAGGCTTTTTATATGAAAGATCTTTTAAAAGCTTCTCAACATAACATTCATCAACATCTGGATGTTTAAATATTGAATGTTTTTTTCCTATAAGCTCTTTTTTGCTATATCCACTTATTTGACAAAGCTTATCACTGACAAAAATTAAATTTCCTTGCACATCAGCTCTTGAAAAAATTGTATTTTTTTCCAGAGCTTTAAAAAACTGATCTTTAAAAAAATCTTTCATTGAAAAGCCTTAAAACCTATATAGGCAAGATTTATACCGTAACAAACAATAATGCCATACGATAAATAATTAAACAAATTTTTCAAAAAATCACTAAAAAATTGTGAAATTTTAGAAAAAAATAACATCGCAGGTAAAGTTGATATTCCAAAAATCATCATTACCAAAATACCTTCAAAAATATTTTGCTTACTTATTGCATTGGCTATAAAAAAATACACCAATCCACAAGGAACAAAACCATTTGAAAATCCTAAAAATATAGCTGATTTTAATCCTTTAAAATTTTTAGATTTTTTAATAATTTTCTTTACAAAACTATCAAAAAAAACATTATTTTCAATAAAAGATAACATATTGCCTCTAAAAATAAGAGCAAAACCCAAAATCATCATAAATATACCAAGAATAAAAAATGACAAACTTTGAACCTTAGCATTGATTGCCAAGATATTCCCAAAAGTCCCAAAAATTATCCCTAAAACAATATAAGCAAAAATTCTAAACAAATGATAAATAAAAGTTAATAAAAATAAATTATTGCTTTTTGAATTTAAATTTATAAAAAGTAAATTAAAACCACCACACATAGAATAGCAGTGTCCAAAACTAGATAAAAAAGCAACGCTGATAATAGCTAAAAAATCTATACTCACATCAAATTCATAAATTCTTTAAAAATGTACTTACTTTCATGAGGACCTGAAGAACTTTCCGGGTGATGTTGCACTGAAATAATAGGATAGTCTTTATATCTTACTCCTTCAACATTATCGCCAAATAAATTTCTATGAGTGATATGAGCCACTTGAGCTAATTCTTCTGGAACATTATAATTATGATTTTGTGCGGTAATTTCTACCGTTTTTGTATCAAGATTGATCACAGGATGATTTGCTCCATGTTGTCCAAATTTCATTTTATAAGTTTCATATCCAAAAGCATTACTTAAAAGCTGGTGACCTAAGCAAATTCCAAGCATAGGAATTTTAGCTTCTGCAAGTTTTTTAATCTCTGCAATCTCTTGTTTTAAAATCCTTGGCTCACCTGGACCATTAGAAAGAAACACGCCTTGAATTTCACCTTTTTTATACAGAGTAATCAACTCATCTGCTTTAACATTATATGGATAAACTTCTACTTCAAAACCTACTTCTACAAGTTCATTTAGGATATTTGTTTTAACACCATAGTCTATAACAGCAACTTTTTTCTCACTTCTTTTAGCATCATTAAATTTTTGAAAACTAGCGTTCCAAACACCTTGTTTATGAGAATAATTTTTCTTAGTGCTAACTTCTTTTACAAAATTTACTTCATCAATTTTTGCTGATTTTTCTAAGGCGATTTTTAAATCTTCTTTATTTGAAATTTCAGTTGAAATTACAGCTCTTAAATTGCCATTATTTCTTATCATTTTTACTAGATATCTCGTATCAAGTTCATAAATTCCTATTTTTCCATGTTTTTCAAGATAATCTTGCAGACTTTCTTTAGCGCGAAAATTTGAAAAACTAGAACTTAATTCACGCATTAAAACACCGCTTGCAAAAATTTCCTTACTTTCATTATCATTTTCATTGGTTCCCACTATACCAATTTCTGGCATGGAAAATACGATAAATTGCCCTGCATAAGAAGGATCTGAAATAATTTCTTGATATCCTGTTAAAGAAGTGTTAAATACAAGCTCTCCAAAAAAAGTACCGCTCTTTCCAAAAGCCTTAGCACTTAAAAAAATATCATTTTCTAAATAAATATAAGCCTTCATTAAAACATACCTTTTTTTCTAAGCTCTTCTTGATAGAGTTTTTCAAAGATAAGATCGTATTCTTCACTACCTGGAATAGGTTTTGTTTTATAATTGCTAATTTTCTCATAAACCTCATCTTCAAGTTTTTCATAAATTTTAAGATAAGACTCTATGCTTGAAAAGATTAAATTTTTAACTCTATTTTCGCTCACTATAAAATTAATATAATCATTCTCTACAAGTTCTTCTAAAATTTGATGCGCTAGATGATTATGTCTATCTTCAGAATCTAAAATCACATTAAATTCGGGAGCTAACTTTTTCTTCACAAGCCAAAACATATTTTTACGATCTACTTGCATAAGTTCCATTTCATCTTCTTGTTGCTCTAAAAGTTCTTTTACTCTTTCATCTAATTTTCTTTCATTTAGAATATCTTTCTCTAAAACTTCTATTATACATACCTTAAGCTTTTCTAATTGATCTTTAATTTCTACAAAAGAAGAATTAGCTATATCTAACATCATTTTATTTGCGATATAAGGAATATGTGGTAATTTTATACGCATCTTGAAAACCTTTTATTTAATAATGTTTGAAATAATAGCTTATTTTTGGTAAAAGAATGTTAAAAATGAAAAATTTTCATTCTTTTAATCACCTAATTACTAGCATTATTATCTAAATTTTTCAAAAGCAAAGTAAGCTCGCTAGCTTTTTTTGGATCCATTTTAGATAAAACACCTGAAATTTTACGTGATTCCAAAGAAAGCATTATTTTGCTTGCATCCTCTGCATCCATTTGACTTAAAACATCTGCAATGGCTGCATCTTTCATTTGGGAATAAATTTCTTTAACCCTACCTTGAGTTTTATCATTGATTGAATTTAAAATCTTTTGTTGCTCTTCTACAAGCCTTGCGTTTTCAAGCTTTAATTCTTCAATTTTTGCCAAAGTTGCATTAACCTCAGCCTCTTTTTTTTCTAAATTTTCAAGCCTTTCTTTTTGCAAAGCTTCAAAAGAGGCTTTATAAGCTTCTAAAGATTGTCTTGCTTCATCAAATTCTCTAGTTTGCAATTCAATTTGAGCTTTTCTAGCTTCAAAATACTGCTCACAATCTTGTTCAGCTCCAAAAACTACACTTGAAATAAAAACTAACAATATAAATTTTTTAATCATCTTTTTCCCCTTTGAAAAAACGACTGATTGCAATTTCATCTAAAAATTTTTCTTCAGCCTTCGCAAGTTCTTTTTGTTTTTGTTTAATTTCTTCAGTTTCCAAAGCCTTCATTTTTTCATAATCTAAATGCGCTTTTTGATATAAAAACTGATAATGATTCATTTCTTTTTTAGAAAGTTCTACTTTCTCCTTAGCTCTTGCCAAAGCCTCGCGTCCTACTTGCGCCATACTTAAATTTGATCTTAACTCTGCTATAGATCCTGATTTTGGCAATACGCCTAAACTTTCACACTCTTGGCGTGAAAGTTCATAAGCTTTTTCATGTTCAAGCTGTCTTTGTTTGGCTTGATTAAGATTTGATTCTGCTTTATCAAGTTGTTGTTTTCTTACTTTTACAACAGAATTATATTTACTTTTCATAAGATGATAGTATCATCTCTTTCAGGGCTAGTGGAAATATACTTTACTTTAACCCCTGCAAGCTCTTCAAGTCTTGCTATATATTTTTTAGCATTTTCTGGCAATAAATCATAATCTTTTATACCAAAAACTTTATCCCAACCATCCATTTCTTCATAAATAGGTTGAACATTTTCTAAATCACTTGGTATATAGTCGATTTCCATGCCCTTATATTCATAAGCACGACAAATTTTTATCTTTTCAAAACCATCTAAAACATCAAGCTTCATCAAAGATAAAGCATCAAGACCATTAAGCCTTGCTGTATATCTTACAGCAACCGCATCAAACCATCCACAGCGTCTTTTACGTCCCGTGCTTACGCCAATTTCTTTTCCAATTTGTGCAATTTTTTCTCCATCTTCGCCCTTATCCTCAGTAGGAAAAGCTCCATTTCCCACACGCGTTGCATAAGCTTTTACAATACCTATAATATTTCCCGCTTCTTTAGGATTTAACCCAAGTCCTGTTAAAGCGCCTGCTGAAATAGTACTTGAACTTGTAACATAAGGATAAGTTCCATGATCAATATCAAGCATAGAGCCCTGAGCTCCTTCTAAAAGTACTCTTTTATCTTCATCTAAAGCCTTCCAAAGCATTCTTGTAGTATCTGTAATATAAGGAGTTAAAATTTCATTAAAGCGTTTTAAATCAGCAAGCAATTCTTCAGCACTTGGAATTTCAATTTCAAGCATTTCAAAAAAAGTTTTATTAGCTTCAAAATCTTTCATCAAAGCCTCACAAAGTCTTTGTGGTTCTAAAAGCTCACCAACTCTATGTCCTGTACGATTAATCTTATCTGCATAAGAAGGTCCTATACCCTTACCTGTTGTTCCTATGGCATTTTTGCCTTTGAGTTTTTCTTTTGCAATGTCTATTAAAGAATGATGTTTTAAATTTAAATGAGCTCTATCACTGATATATAATCTACCTTTTAAATTTTCAAATTGAGCCATTTCAGCAATCAATACTTCAGGAGAAACCACAACTCCATTTCCGATAATATTAATACATCTTGGATGCAAAACTCCACTTGGCATAAGATGAAGCGCATATCTTACACCATTTACCCAAATCGTATGTCCTGCATTGTGTCCACCTGCACTTCTGCAAACAAAATCATAATTTTCACATAATTTATCAACTACCTTACCTTTTCCTTCATCGCCCCATTGAATGCCGACAATAATATCTGCTTTGCTCATAAAAATTTCCTTGATTTTACTTAATATTGGCGAGAAGATGAGAGAATCGAACTCCCCAAAGAATAGTCAACTATCCTTTCATCTGATTTGAAGTCAGTGGCGATCACCAGATACGCTAATCTTCCAAAGCGATAATTATAGCGATTTTTAATGAAAAACAAAATAAATTTATCAATATTCTTTTTGACTTCATGTTAAATTTAAGCTATAATCTCACTCTTTTTTAGCATCAAGTTTTGATGATTACATTTTTAGGATCTTTCTTTGAATTCTTTTAAACAAAAATATTTAATCAATTTTTGGGACAATTCCCGTTCTATGATTGCACTTGGAATTTTAAGTGCAGTGTATTTTGGGATTTTTGGTGGCGTTTGGGCTGTTACTGGAGAAATGACGCGTTGGGGTGGTGAGTTTTTAGAGTTTTTAGGTATGAATTTAGATGGATATTCTTATTACCAAAAGCAAAATTTAAATGGAACCCCTTTAACAAGAACTGATGGTATTATGCTCATAGGTATGTTTATAGGTTGTTTAGTAGCCGCACTTTTAGCTAACAAAGTCAAATTTCGTCTACCTGCTAGCAATATAAGAATTTTTCAAGCAATAGTAGGTGGAATTCTTTCAGGATATGGAGCAAGACTTGCATTTGGATGCAATTTAGCTAATTTTTTTACAGGTTTACCTTATTTTTCTTTACACACTTGGCTTTTTACTGTTTTTATGGTTTTAGGAATTTATCTAGGAGTGAAAATTTGCAACACTTCCTTTTTTAAACCTAAAGCTAAATTAGAACGGGTAAATAAAGAAAATTTGCTGTTAAACAAGCAAAGTTTGCGTACAAAATTATATTTTAACTTAGGCATATTGCTTTTCATAGCCTTTTTAGTTTGGGTGTTTTATCTTGTTTTTACAAATGGCAATATCAGCACACAAAACAAACAAAGCCTTCTAGCTTTAGCGCTGATTTTTGGTTTTGTTTTTGGCTTTGTTATTTCTAGAGGGCAAATTTGTTTTACTTCTTGCTTTAGAGATTTATTTTTATTTGGTAGAGATAATGCTATAAAAGGCGCATTAATCAGTATGATTATCGCCTCTTTAATCGCTTTTGCTTTTATCTTGCAAGGTCATACTAGCAAACTCATAGAACTTTCTCCTGCTGTAGCTGTAGGAGCATTTTTGTTTGGTTTTGGTATAGTTTTTGCCGGAGGTTGTGAGTGTGGTTGGGCTTATCGTGCCTTTGAAGGACAAAGTCATTTTATGATAGTAGGAATTGCAAATATAATAGGAACTATGATTTTAGCTTTAAGTTATGACTTTTTACCCAAGGCTTTTAAAGAAGGTATAAAAATCAATCTTTTAACCGAATTTGGCAATTTAAATGGATTTTTTATCAACCTTGTTTTATTTATCCTAATGTTTGTTTTTGTAGTATTTTACAAAAAACACTTCTTTAAAAATCAACTTAAAGGATAAACAGTGAAAATTACTTATAGTTTAAATTTACAAGGTGAAGCTTGTCCTTATCCTGCTATAGCAACACTTGATGTCTTACCTAAGCTTCAAAGCGGAGAAATTTTGGAAGTGCTTTGTGATTGCCCACAAAGTATCAATTCTATACCTCAAGATGCAAAAAACCGTGGTTTTAAAGTGCTTGAAATCGATCAAAGTGGACCCACGCTAAGATTTTTAATACAAAAGCCTTAAAAAAGGCTTTTGTTCTCAAAGCTCTTTTAACATCTTTTCATAAGCTGTCTTAGTTCCAGATCTTACATTTGTAAACAAACTTGCAATAATAATCACCACCGAAGCTGCTAAAAATCCTGGAACGATTTCATAAAGACCCGAATTTGCAAAATTCTTCCAAAGTACTACAGTAGCAGCTCCTGTTATCATACCTAAAATCGCTCCTACTCTTGTCATCCTACTCCAAAATAAAGAAAAAAGCATTACAGAACCAAAAGAAGCTCCAAATCCGGCCCATGCATAAGAAACTATACTCAAAACACTTGAGTTTTTATCAGTAGAAATCAAAAACGCTATTACAGCTACTAGTAAAACACCTAATTTACCTAAATTTAATACAACATGACTTGGCGCATCTTCTCTAAAAATCTTTTTATAAAAATCTTCCGCTATAGTAGAACTTGAAACCAGCAATTGTGAACTTGCTGTACTCATAATAGCTGCTAAAATAGCACTGAGTAAAATACCTGCTATCCAAGGATTAAATAAAAGCTGCGACATCACGATGAAAATCTTTTCAGGATCTTGCAAACTTAATTCAAATTTATGCACATAAGCTATGCCCAAAATACCTATCATACAAGCACTTAAAAGACAAACCGCCATCCAAGCAATGCCTATAAAAGTGGCCATAGGAATATCTTTAGTAGAACGAATCGACATAAAACGCACTAAAATATGTGGTTGACCAAAATAACCCAAACCCCAAGCAAGTGCAGATATAATGCTTATAACTCCTACTCCTTCGCCCATAGATAAAGCTTGTGGCTTTATTTCTCTTACTATATTCATCGCTTCACCAAAGCCACCTAAATGATAAAGCATAACCAAAGGCACAATGATTAAAGCCATCATCATTAAAAGCCCTTGTATCATATCCGTCCAACAAACTGCCTTATATCCACCTAAAAAAGTATAAGCAACAATAATAATCGTTCCAGTAGTTAAAGCATAATCATATCTGATACCAAAAGTACTTTCAAAAAGTTTTGCTCCACTTACAAGTCCTGATGAAACATAAAAGGTAAAAAATATCAAAATTACCACCGCACATATGATGCGCAGTATATGTTTATCATCATCAAAACGAGTTTCAAAATAATCAGGAATAGTCAAAGAATTTGCAATCACGCTGGTATAAATTCTAAGTCTTTTTGCCACAAAAATCCAATTTAAACTAGCTCCTATAGTAAGTCCAATTGCAATATAAGAATCTATAAAACCACTTACATATAAAGCTCCTGGTAATCCCATTAAAAGCCAACCACTCATATCAGAAGCCCCTGCACTAAGTGCAGATATCACAGGCCCCATAGTACGCCCACCTAAAAAATAATCTTCTGAATTTTTATTTTGCTTATAAAAATAAAAACCTATATAAAGCATCAATAAGGCATAAACTACAAACATCACTGCTATTGGGGTATTAATTTGAACTACTTCCATCAATCTCTCCTTGATCATTAAGATATTGCTCTAATGCCTAAATTTCCATAGCGATGAAAAGATATACTTAAAGCTTTTTCATTAAAATAATTTAAAAGTTCAAAACGACCATTTAACAATGGCTTTTCTCTTATGATGATTTTAGCAAGCTTTGCAGCCTCTTTATAAATCTCATCATTTACATCTGGCTTTGCCAAATAACGCACTCTTTCATATTCTTTAATACTCTTGATAAAATTTTCTTTATTTTCTTTTAAAAATAATACTTTTGCTCCTATGCTTTGAACAATTCGTTCTATCATACTAACATCTTGTTCATCATAACTGATACTTAGATCAATATTTACAATATTTGCACCTAAAATCACCCCTAAAACATCTTTTAAGCTTTCATTTCCACAAAGTCTTAAAACCATATTCTTTATTTTAGTATAAGAAAAAAGATTATCTTCTCCACGAATATTGACATAATCTTTTGAAACACTAAACTCATTTTTATAATGATAAGCATAAGATTGAGACATTTTAATTAAATCGTTCATAAAATCTTGTGATTCTTTTAAATCTATTTGTGCTAATTTTTTTGAAAATTTATCTTCAATTAAATGATCATCAAAATCTTCTTGCTTAATCTCTAAAAATTGAGTGATATAATTATAAATTCCCACTTTTCTACCCAAACCTATAGCTGATTTTTTAATTCCACCAAAAGGTTGGCGAAGCACTATAGCCCCTGTGGTTGGTTTGTTGATATAAATATTTCCTGCTTCTATATGAGTGTGAAAATACTCCCATTCTCTTTCATCTAAGCTTTCAAAACCTGCAGTTAAACCATAACCTGTGGAATTTACTATATCAATAGCTTCTTTTAAGTCTTTAGCCTTCATCACACTTAAAATCGGCACAAAAAGTTCATTCATATGGGTAAAATCACCCTTTTTAGTGCCGTATTTTATGCCTGGAGTCATTAAATAAGGATTATCCTCTAAAAACTTAGGTTTTAATGCCCATTCTTCATAAGGTTGTAATTCATCTAAGGCCTTTTGAACTTTAGAACTTGGCTTATCAGCTAAAGCACCTAATTTATTTTTAAATTCAAAAGGACTGCCCACCGCCATAGAACTTGCAGCATCTACTAAAGTCTTTTTAAATTCTTCATCATGATAAACCTCTTCTTCTAAGACTAGCAAAGAAGTAGCTGAACATTTTTGACCGCTATTGCTAAACGCAGAATGAATGATATTTTTAATCGCACTATCACGATCAGCAAATTTAGAAACTATAGTCGCATTCTTTCCTCCCGTTTCAGCACTTAAAAGCAAGGTTGGATTAGCTTTTAACATAGCATAAGCAGTATCCTCTCCTCCTGTAAAAATTGAAAATTTAATCGCTTCATCAACAAGTAAATATTTAGAAATATCGCTTCCTTTTGAAGGTAAGAAAATCAAAGCGTCTTTTGGAATACCTGCATCCCAAAAACACTTACAAAGCATATAACCTGTTAGGGTTGAAAGTGAAGAAGGTTTATAAATCACCACATTACCTGCAGCTAGTGGTGCAGCTATAGTACCTACTGAAATCCCTATAGGAAAATTCCAAGGAGCTATAGTAACCCCTATGCCTTTAGGTGTGAATGTAACTTTTGGATTTTGTTTTTTAAGCTCTTCTAAAGAGTGCGGATAAAATTCTATAAAATCAATAGCCTCACTCACTTCTGGATCGATCTCTAAAAAGGTTTTGCCCACTTCTAAAGCCGCCAAACCTATCAAATCCCCTCTTCTTTCTCTCATAAGTTTTGCACTTTTGGCTAAAATTTGATAAATTTCATCATGACTTTTTTGTATAAATTTGGAATTTTTAGCTACTTCTAAAGCTTGTTTGATTTCTTTTTCTCCGGCTAAATAAGCCTTTCCTATCACTCTATCTTCAATCTTATCTTTAACTTCTAAAACATTTAAATTTTCTGCTTTAAAATCAAGCTCACCTATGACAGGATAAACATCATAATCTTTTAAATTTTCATATTTAGCTTTAATTTCTTTAGCCCATGCTCTATTTTGCGCTAAAATAAAATCCGTATCACTTTCGTTGCTAAATTTTTTACTTTCATAAGAACTTGTGATATTTGATTCTTTATTTCTATCTTGCTTGCGATGCGTAGTGTTATCAAGAGTTTTTACGCCTTCTAAAGATTTTAAAAAAAGTTCTTTTTGGATATTCCAGTTTTTATCTCCTACTTTAAGATTGAAAAAATAACGCATAAAATTATCTTCACTTGTATTTTCATCAAGGCGTCTTACAAGATAAGCAATGGCATTGTTAAAATGTGCTTCATCACAAACTGGGGCATAAAGGATTAAATCATGCATTTTAGATAATTCATAAGAACATTGCAAACTCATACCTTCAAGCATTTCAAAAGTAAAAGAATCTAAAGCACCCGCTTCACTTATGCGTGTATAAGCATAAGCAATCTCAAAGATATTATGACTTGCAATTCCTATGTTGATGTATTTATAATTATCTCCTTCAAGAATAAAATCAAGCATTTTATTATAATTGCTATCAGTATCTATTTTTTTGTAAAAAGTAGGAAGCTCCCAGCCTTTTTGAGATGCAATAGTTTCTTCACTTTCCATATTAGCACCCTTAACAAAACGGATCTTAATAGGCTTCATACCTTTTAAAACCCTCTCTTTTGAAAAAGCAAAAAGTTTTTTAAGATACTCATAAGAATCAGGAATATAAGCTTGCAAAACAATCCCCGCTTTAATATCAAATTTAGCCACACTTTCCATAAAAGCTACAACGGTGAGTTCTAAATCTCTAAATTCTTCCATATCCAGATTGATAAATTTAGATACACCTTGTTTTTTCTCTTCTTCCAAGGCTAAAGCATAAAGATAATCTAGTCTTTTTACTACCTCTTCTTTGGAATAATCAAAATCTATAATATTAATTTGTGAAAAAATAGTAGTAATTTTTATGGAAATATAAGTGATATAACTTGATTTTAAAGCTTCTTCATATTTTTGTATGCGATATTTACTCTCAGCTTCACCTAAAACCTCTTCACCGATTAAATTCACATTTAAGGTAATTTTATCTTGCTCTTTTCTTTTCTTAATATGTGGTTCTAAAACACTAGGATTTGCATCTAGAACCATAGCTTTAGTATCTTCTCTTAAATGTTTGACAAAAAAAGGCACACTTAAATTAGGAGCAAATTTTCCAAAATTTAAAAAGCTGAAAAGTAGGAATTTTTCAAAAGTGCTAAAAAAATCCGCTATGCCATATTTACTCAAAGTATATTCTATAAGCTCAAAACTTGCATTTTTATCTTTACATCTAAAAGAACGATCTAAAAGTTCTATAAGCATAACTTTATTTTTGGGATTATTAAGAAGTTTTTGCATTTTTGAGTGAAATTCTTTTTCAGAATTTGAAATATTAGCTTCTATTTGTCCTTGCAATTCTTCAGCTAAGGCTAAAGCTTTTTGTATCATTTCGTATCTCCTAAGATAAAATAAATTTTAATAAATAATATATAAATAAGATAAAAAATAATATTTTAAATCATAGAAAATGTATAAAAAATGATAAAAAAAATTTTAATGGGTATATAAGTAACAAAAATTAAGAAATGATAATATCATTTTCTTGCTTATTTGCAACCTTAGCAATAATTTTAGCTTGAATATTTTCATCTTCTAGTTTTTTTAAACATTCTAAGGATTCTTTTTCACTTATAGAAATTAAAAGTCCTCCTGAAGTTTGCGGATCACAAAGTAATAATTTTTCTTCATTTAAATCAGGGATAAATTCTTTTATAAATTCTAAATTTTTATAAGCTCCAGCAGGGATTAAACCCATATTAAAATACTCTTTTACTCCATCTAAAAAAGGAAGTTCACTTTCAAAAATTTCAAAAGAAATATTTTTATTCAGCATTTCTTTTAAATGTCCTAAAAGTCCAAAACCTGTAACATCACTCATGGCACTTGGGTGAAATTTAAGAGCAATTTGACTGGCTTTATAATTTAACTCCATCATACTTTTAAGCAATATATCTAAATGTTTTTGATTTAGCATTTGTGCCTTTAAAGCTGTACTTAAAATTCCTGTTCCTAAAGGCTTGGTTAAAATGATACAATCTCCAACTTTAGAAGTATTATTAGCAATAAATTTACTAGGATGTACTTTCCCTGTAACACTAAGTCCAAAAAAAAGCTCAGTGCTTTCTATAGTATGGCCACCCACAACTAAAGCATTGCATTCTTGAACCTTATCATTTGCACCTTCTAAAAGCTCTTTTAAGATATTTAAATCATGATTACAAGTATCAAAACCTACTATATTTAAGGCATTAATTACCTCTGCACCCATAGCAAAAACATCGCTTAAAGCATTTGCTGCGGCAATAGCACCAAAATGATAGGCACTATCTACTATAGGAGTGATAAAATCAAGCGTTTGCACCAAAGCTAAATCGCAGCTGATTTGATATACGCTTGCATCTTCATTATTTCCAATATCGCTAAGTAAGGCAGGGGTTTTTTGCATGAAATTTAAAATTGTTTTAAGACCACCCGGGCTTAATTTCGCTGCTCAGCCTGCTGCTTTAACAAAATGCGTTAAATTTTGATTTTTATATTGCAGTATTTTTCCTTTACAAAGTAATAATTTTTGCTTTACCAAAAAGCTCATTTAAAATTTCATAAGCATTGCCTATATTTCCTATTTTAAGTTCTTTGCTTTTATTAAAAAATTCCAGACAAGCTCCACAACTTATGATCTCAGTACCTAAATTTTCAAGTTCTTTCATAGCTAAATGTGCTTTATGATTTTCATCAACATTGATTAAAACACTTTCATTTACGCAAAGAATTTTACTTGGAGCATGATCTAAATTTTTTAAGGTACTTAAAAATCCTACAAGTAAATTTTGTCCCAATTCACCCTCACCCACTTTGTCGGTTTTTAAAAATAAAACATTATAATCGTGAATATTTATTTCACTAGAATTAAAATTCTTTTTTTGTACTTTGATGCAAAACTCTTGTGCATTTTCATCTATAATAGGATTTAAATTTAAAGAGTTAAGAAATTTTACAACATTATTTTTTGAAATAATAGAATTTAAAACAATTTCTAAAATTTCATTTTCTTGAAGTTTTTCAAGAGCGTTTTTTGTTTCAACTATAGGCTGAGGGCAAGAAAGATTGCGACAATCAATTTTCATTATTTTTCCTTAATATTAGCTTTGAAAAATAATATTATTTTATTACTTGTTTTGTGTTTAAAAATTTTAAATAATATAGAAAAAATTCAAAAGCTCAAAAATGAGCTTTTTTTAAAATCTTTTTTTATTCACATCTTCAAGAATTGCTGCAGCAATTTGATTGACTTCATTTGTTATATTATTGGTAACATTTGCAACTTCGACATTTTCCTTAGTTACAGTTTCAAGTTGTGCTATAGCATCGTTAATCTGTGTGATTCCTGCTGTTTGTTCTTTTACAGATTCTGCTACTTCATTTACGCTTTGAACAAGTATATTAATATTTGCCTCGATTTCAGATAAGGATTTTCCTGTTCTTTCCGCAAGCTGTCTTACCTCATCTGCAACAACTGCAAAACCACGCCCATGTTCTCCAGCACGTGCAGCTTCAATAGCTGCATTTAAAGCAAGAAGATTCGTTTGCTCAGCGATATCTTTAATCACATTGACAATATTTTTTATATCATCAGCTTGCGAAGCAACCTCAACTGTTTTTCCACTTACATTTTGCATAGAAGAATTAATCTCCTCTACAGCTGCAGCCGATTGTTCTAAAGAACTCGCTTGTGCATTAGAGCCATCAGCAAGTTTTTGCATAGAATTTTTTAACTCTTCTGACTGATTGGCTAAATCTTTAGCAAAATTTGAAGAAGCTACAAGCATCTTTTTAATTTCTTTACCTAAAATATTAGTTGTAATCTCAACTTCGCCTTTAGCATCAAGCACCTCTGTGCTAAAATCAAGCGCTTTATAACTATCAAAAACTCTATTAATTTCATTCATATTAGAACCAATTTTATTCTGTAAAACATCAAGCATTCTATTAAGAACATTTTTAAGTTCTACTAATTGAGGGTTTATAGGATTTTTAGTAATTCTCGCAGTTAAATTACCTTTTTCGATTTCTTTAGCAGTTTGCACCGATTCATCTACAGCATTTTGATCTTGCTCTAAAGATATTTGAATCTTTTCAATATTTTCATTTATGATTCTTCCCATTGCCCCTAATTCATCATTAGCTCGAATTTTAATTAATTTAAGCTCAATTTTTTCATGATTTAAGAAACGGAAAAAAGATTCTAAAGAGTTAAGAATAATTGGTAATCTTGTTGCAACAATTTTTCTTACGCAATAATAAACCACTCCCAAAACAACAAAAATAAAAATAAAAGATGCGCTAATAATAATTAATTGTAATTTTTTCAAAGGTTCAAAAACTGAATATTTAGGGGCAGTTACCAAAACTGTCCAAGAGCTATCTTGCACTTTAAAACTATTAATCGCGGCATAAGAATCATCACCATCAAAAGCTATATAGTTAAAAACTCCATTTTTTCCTTCGCTCATAGCCTTATAAGTCTCTTGTGCGCCTTTGTTAGGATTGACATCTTTTAAATTTTTTAAAACCAAATTTTTATTAGGGTGAATTGCAACAAATCCATCTGAATTTAAAAGAACTCTTAACTCTCCATCATATTTTTGACTCTTGGGATCTAAAAGATAAGTAGCAATAGCCGAAAAATTCAAAGTCATACCGATAACACCTACAACTTGATTCTTTCGGTCAAATATAGGCATAGCAATATTTACAGCATCAAAATCTTGACCTTCTAAATTCATCCTAATAGGACGTCCTATATATACTTTATTTTCCCCATATTTTGCTTTTTTTAATATATCTTGCACAACTTGTAAATTAGCTATTTCATCACTAGCTTGTATTGCTTTTATCCCGCCTTTATTATCCTTTTCTTCATCAACATAAAGCATAACAAATTTTCCACTTTGAGTATTGAAAAATTTACTCTCCTCTTTAAAATATTCTGGCGGATCAATAAGATACAAATAAGTAAAATTAGAATAAGCACTATTATCAAAAGTATTGGTTATAATATTTGTTATACTGTCTATATCTAAATTTTCTTTTGAAGTTGATCTAAACATTTCTGTTAAAGTACCTGAAATACTTTTATTTAAAGCAATCATTTCCCCAAAAATTCCTTGAGTTTGGGTAGCATATTCTTTCGTGATAGAAGCTAGAATATCTTCTGTATTTTTGGTAATATTTTGACTTACTTGTTTTGTGATTAATGAGATTAAAATAATAAGCCCAATAACAACAACAGTTGCTACAGAAAAAATAAGTTTTAAACCTATATTTAAAGATTTAAACATCTTAATAACTCCTAAAAATAAAATTTTGGATTTTATATTTTAACATATTTTTTAAAAAAATACTATTAATTAATTATAAAAATATTATGTATTAGTATTTTTTGATAGAAGATTTATTTTTTTCCTTTTAAAAACAATTCTTTAAAGCGTTTATTAGCGTATTCTTCTATGTCCTTTTGCAAAATAGAGTAATTTTCCATTAATTCTAAAGCTCTAGGAGTAAGTTTTGTTCCTGATTCTTTAGAGCGTCCTTGTCGTGTGCTAACTAAAATTTCTTGAGAATTTTTTTGTAAGGTTTGTAAATGCATCCAAGCTTTTTTATAATTAATCCCCATAAGTTTAGAAGCATGCAATAAACTACCTGTTTGTCCGATAAGCTCTAAAAGTTCTGTTTTTCCTCGTCCAAAAAGCAAATCTCCATCCGCATTTTCAATCCAAGTTTTTGTTCTTACTATAAATTGCTTACCTTTTTTTTCTTTAAAACAACCAAGTTGACAATACTTTACATCAACCTTATAAGCTTTTAAAGCTGAACGCATACTTTTAAGTCCACAACCTTCTTTAGCAATATCTCTTGCATCTTTACAAAAAATTCTACGCTTTTCATCTAAACTAGGTTCTATTTTTTTAAGCACTTCAATCTTTGCTTTTTCAAAATCTAAATGTCCAAATTGCCCCAACTCGCAATTATCAATTCTCATGTGATTTTCATCGGCTAATTGTCCGATTTTTTCTATATTTATATTAAATTTCTTTGCAATTTTAAAAGCCGTACCACAATCTAATTTTTCATTACTATTTAACAATTCTCTCATGTATGAGATGATTTCTTTTTCTTGATTTTTATCCATGAATTCTAAATTCTCCACTATAAATATTAATCTTATTTTCTCTAGCAAAACCACAAAGCGTTAAATCAAATTTTCTTGCTATCATAACTCCTAAACAAGTAGGAGCCGTACGTGAAACAAGGACTGGAATTTTATGCATAACTGCTTTAGCTACCATTTCAGAACTTAGCCTTCCACTAACCATTAAAAAACATTGACTTAAATCAACCCCAGCTAAACGTGCTTTTCCTAAAGCTTTATCTATGGTATTATGTTGAGCTATATCTTCACCTATAAAAAAAGTTTTCTCATCTACAAAAAGCTTAGCCGTATGCACACAGCCTGTTTTCTCGTAAAGCTCGCATTGAGTATAAAAAGTACTCATTTGTTTTAAAATTTCATCTTTGCTAAATTTTACATCAGAACTAATTTTACTCGCTTCAATGGCTTCTAAATCGATATTTGCAGTATGTGCTCTACCACAACCACTTATAACTACGCCTTCAGCATTAAGCTTTGCTAAATTTTCTTTATCAATCTTTGCTTTGATGTGCACACTCATACCATCATCTTTTGTTTCTATGTTCTCAATATCGCTTACTTTTGCAATGATATTTTCGCTCATTAAATACCCTATTGCTAATGCCTGTTCATCTACAGGAGTTGTCATTAAAGCACCTACTTTTTCATCATTAATAAAAATTTCAAGCTTAATTTCACGTACTAAAGTATCATCGCATGTAAAAGATTCATCACCTTTATATTTTAAAATCTGAGTTGTAAATAAGGGTTCCATAAGCTTTCTCTTTTCGCGTTATTTTAAAAATTTAATTATATCAAAAAAACATAATTAAAAGTAATACTGATAAAAAAATAGGGATTTAATTTATAATTTTTAAGAATTTTAAAACATTTTATATCAAAAAAACATAAATTTACTCTTTAAACTCTTCAAGTGAAAATATACTAACAATTTGAAATTTAAAAACAAAAATAAAATTTTCTCTTTATGAAATTACTTCTTAAGCTCTTTTTTATGGGGGGGGGGTATAATGGTTTTTTTTATTTTTTGTATAAGGAGAATTTATGAAGCTTTCGTTTTCGGCGAGTAAAGTTTTAGTGGGTTTTGGCTTAGGTGCTGCACTTTGTAGCAATGCAATGGCAGTAGATTTAAATTCTAAAAATACCTTAGTTGAAGCTCAGACAACACCAACTGAAATAGAACTAGGTGGGATTAGCGGAAAAAATCTGCAAGATTATTTTGAAGTTAAAGGGCAAGATGTAGTTTTAATAAATGGAGATAGTTTAAAAGGCAATGATTTAACCATAAAATCAAACATTCCTAGATTTGATGATGAAAGCTTTTTAAATCCAGATGATAAAGATATCGATACTGATGAATTTAAGTATGTCTTTGATTTGGGTGATAAAAATACTTTAAATATCGAAAATGTTGGTATGGAAAGTTCTTACATTGCAAATCTTTATGTAAATGCTAAAGAAATCATACTTAAAGATATGAATTTATATGTCAATCAAAGCGGCTCGATGTTCAATGGAGATTTAAGCCTTAGCGGAACTAATTTAGTAGAAGATGATACACAAAAAGGCTCAAGAGTATCTGTATATGGAAATAACCTTGTCGTAAATGGAAATTTAAATGCAGACAAAACCTTTTTTGAATTTGGCAATCCTTATGCAGTGCAAAATTATTCTATAAAAGTTGCTAATAATGCGAATATCACTAATTCTAAATTTAGCGTAAATGGTACATCTTTTAGAGATTTGTTTGCTAAAAACACACTTTTAATCCAAGCACAAGGATTTAATAAGGATATAAGCACATCAAATACAGCTGGAGCTTCATATGGCAAATTTGCAAGTGATTATATCGATATAGATAAAAATCAAGACACCTTTCAAAGTATAACACTTGATAAAAATTTGCTGAATATGGAATTAGTAGATTACAATTTAAAAGAAGTAAATTGCGGATCTAGCAAATGCTTGGTAGCAAATGGAACAGCAACTGAGCATTTAAAAAATACTCTAACTCAATTAAAAATTGACTTAAAAATGCTAGAAAAACTAATAAAACAATTTAATGATAATGAACAAATAAAAAAACAGCTTGAAGACCAAAAAAATAAATTAAATGAAATAATACAAAAAGGCGAAAACAATCCAAACTTAGACAAAGAAGTAGTAAAATTATACAACCTTAAAGAAGGAAGTGCTGAATATAATGCTGTACTTAATCTTAGAGAAATCGCGGACAAACTTGTAGATCAAGGTTTAGGACTAGATTTAAAAAGTTTTAGCGGTGTAAAACTAGCCCTACAAATCAAAAAAGACACAGACAATACAGGTAAATCTGTATCTAATCTAAATTCAGCTTCTAGTGCAGTTAATACCACTATGAATATTTCTAATGATGTTTCTATAGGCTCTCGTGTAGCAATGCTAAACAATCCTTTTGGAACTTATGCTTCTAAAATGAATGATCTTAAATTTGCTGCTTTAGATAGTGATATGAGACCAAGCTATGTAAATGAATATACCAATAGTGTTTGGGCTAATGCTTTTGGTGGTGCTAACATTATCGATGGAGATAGTGGTGCAATGTATGGTGCTACCGTAGGGGTAGATAAACAAGCTAATGATAATGTTTTATGGGGTGCTTATTTTACTTATGCAAATGCTAAAATCAAAGACAATAATTTAGAACAAAAAAGTGATAACTTCCAATTAGGTATGTATTCTACTATCAATGTAGCTCCACAATGGGAACTTAATCTTAAAGCTTATGCTCAAGTTTCTCCAACTAAACAAGACAATATTCAAACAGATGGTGCATATAACTCAGATTATACAAGCAAATTCTTAGGACTTAGTGCTAATGCAGGTCGTGTGTTTGACTTTAGTGATAATACTTTATTTATCAAACCTTTTGCAGGGATAAATTATTATTTTAGTTATACTCCATCTCATACAGAAAATGGTGCTATTGCTAAAGATATTGATTCTATGAAAAACAATTCTGTAAGTGTTGAAGTGGGTGCTGAATTTAGAAAATATATGAATGAAAACTCTTATATTTTTGTAACTCCAAAAATAGAACAATTTGTTATCAATAGGGGTGATGATTACACAGCTAATTTAGCTATAAATAATGCTTTCTTTACTAGTGTAGAAGCTAACAACAAGAAAAAAACTTATGGACAAATTATCGTAGGGGGTAATATAGATTTTACAAATCAACTCAGTATGAATCTTGGTTTTGGTGCTAAACAAATACTAGCAGGTAAAGTAGATAATAAAAATGAAACTTACTTAAGTGGTCAAGTAGGACTTAAGTATAAATTTTAATCTTAAA
>NZ_MJXO01000044.1:0-23118 GCF_001762835.1 Campylobacter sp. BCW_6466 | reverse complement strand
GAACCTATATCAGCTCTGATTTGATCAAGATTTGTTATAGCAGTTTCAGCGATATCCATGACAGCCATAGCACCTTTAAGAGTAGTTACACCTGCAGTTTCATCGGTAGCACCCACAGCTGAAATTCTTAAAGCTGCAAATTGAGAATTTCCCGATTTCGCAGAAAAACCTGAACCTGCTGAAACCACATATGCTGCACTCATAGAAGCCGCCTTAGAAACAAATTGTATAGAAGCTGATAAAACAGCTGACATATTTTTTCCACTGCCTATAGAATAACCTGAACCTTTTGAAAAACCATTCGTACCACTCATAAAAGCAGAAACAGAACTTGCTACACCAACTAAAATTTGCTTAGCTCCGCCACCATTATAAGAGTTAAATCCCATAGCATCAGCATTAGCTGCTGAAATTTGACCTTTTGATTCTCTTAAAGATACCGAAGCTTGAGAAATCATATCCGCAGCACCCATACCTATAGCACTAAGATTAGTTCCACTTACATTAATATCCCTACCATCATTTTTAACCAAAGATAAGCGTCCATAGTTTTCTTTTTGCAAGATACCTGCACCAGCACCTATACTACCTGTGATTTTAATACCTCTACCATCAGCTGAAGTAAGAACAAGCTTACCATTTTCATCTTTAGAAGCTTGAACTCCGGTAGTGTCTTTAACAGAATTTATAGCTGAAATCAACTGGCCATTATTATCTCCGTCTTTATAATTAATCTGACCAATTATAACCCCATTGATAGCAAAGTCTTGAGAAGTAGTTCCTTCTTTTATAGCATAAGCTCCAACAGTTTTTACATCATAAGTTGCCCTAACTCCTGTTTTATCAGAGCTTTTATTAATCTCTTCAGCCAAAGCTCCAAGACCTGTTCCAACAGAGGTTGAAATCACAACATTATCAAATTTAAAATCTTCCAAACCATTATAGTTTTTGATAGTAAGTCCTACTACACCCGAACTCACACTTTGCGAACCTGTTTCAAATCTAGTTACACCGATTTTTGAAGACTGGGTTGCACCTATAGTTGCTTTTACTGTTTGATTTGAACTTGCGCCGATTTGAAATTCTTGATTAGTAAAACCACCGCTTAAAAGTTGTTTACCATTAAATGAAGTAGTATTTGCGATATTATCAAGCTCTTCCATGAGTTTGTTTATATCTGCTTGAAGCATGGTTCTTGTTTTTAGACTTTGACCATCTTGAGCGGCTTGAGTTGCTTTAGTCTTGATAGTATCTAAGATTTTAAGTTGCTCATCCATAGCCTTATCTGCAGTTTGTAAGATACCTATGGCATCATTACCATTGTTTATAGCTTGACCTAAAGTAGCTGCTTGAGAACGCAAAGAATCTGCTATCGCCATCCCTGAAGCATCATCTGCTGCGGAGTTAATCCTAAGACCTGAGCTAAGTCTTGCTAATGAACTATCTAAACTTTTAGCGTTTAGATCTGAATTTGCTTTTGCATTTAATGCTGCGACATTTGTGTTAATACGAAATCCCATTTTAAATCCTTTTAAATAAATTCAAGCTCATCCATGAACTTGTTAAATACTATATCGTTACTTTTTTTTAAAAATTTATACTTTAAACTAAAAAATTATAAATATCATATTTTAATTGCAATCTAAAAATAAAAATTTCAAGCCATTGCTTATAAGATTTTAAATACATCAATAAATATTCTTTTTCATCTTCAATTTTACTAATAATAACTTCACTTAATAATTTACCTTTATGAAAAATCACCCCTTTTAAAACCCCATCATTTAATAAAGAATTTATTTCTAAAAAAGATTCAAATTTATTAACACTTTCATATGTATTTTTTAAAAAATCTAAAGGCAATTTTCTATCACTAGCTAAAATCATTTTCAATACATCATTTAACCTCATAGCATGTTCTAAACAAAATAAAGCATTTTGTTTTTCTTCTTTGAAAGTTTCTAAAATTTTATTTAAAATTTTAATGCTACGATTAGCTGTTAAAGTTTTTGGAAGAGACTTATTTAATTTACTATTTAAATTCTTAAATTTC
Organism: Campylobacter sp. BCW_6466; assembly: GCF_001762835.1. NCBI lineage: Bacteria > Pseudomonadati > Campylobacterota > Epsilonproteobacteria > Campylobacterales > Campylobacteraceae > Campylobacter > Campylobacter sp. BCW_6466. Next base: position 21,065 of record NZ_MJXO01000044.1, on the reverse strand, counting down.
TTACAACATAACTCAAAATTAATTTCTTTCGTAAATTCTATCCTAGCACCGCCTTCTGTAGCATTTAAAAAATTCACTTGGGAATTTCTTGCAAATAAATCCTCTAATTTTTTTCTATAATCATCCCAAGCTAAATGTGTTAAAACTTCTCCTAAGCCTCCATAAGCAACTGTTTTTAATGTAGGAATATCTAAGGTTGTATCTATATCACTCCCCAAATCAAAACTATCAAAATGAGAATTTCCTTGTTTATCAAAAGATAAATCTTGCCCAATAAGAATTATATTTTTAAATTTTAAAGCAATCGCCAAAGTATAACAAGCATGCCCAACATGTGTTCCAAATTCAAGATAACCAAAATCATTAATATGAAGATTTTGATAAGGAAGATTATCACTTAATGCTATAGATAAAGGAATTTGTTTCTTATAAAGATAATCAACCACGCTAGGGTGAGTACTTGCCGCTAATATAAATAAGGTTTTATTTTCTGGATTAACTTCTTTGAAAAATTCAAGCGGATATTCTTCAAAATCAAGATTTAACACATAATCAGGAGTTATATTGTGTTTTACAAGCAAAGGATAAGCTCCATCAACACAAAAAATCACAAAATTTTCTTGATATTTTTTTAACAATGGAATTTGCTTTTGAAGGCTAGGACCGGCACATACAACTATACAGCTTTCAAAAAGCCCTTTTCTTTCATCAATAATTCTTTTAAAAGGTATATTTTTCAACATTAAAGGTATATTTTTGTAAAAATTTTCATAACAAGATAAAGAAATTTTGGAGTCAGGATCTAAATTTCTTATTACAAGATTAATATTTTCATGTATAATTTTATCTGCATTCAAAATTTCCTCATAATAATATTTTTTATAAAAATTATTATTAATAAACATCTCATAAAGATTTAACCATAAAAATACATCATTTTGGTCAAAAAGTATTCTAAGTTGTAAATTTATTTTTTTCTCTTGAATATCCACCAGATAAATTTTTCCACTACAAAGCTCTTCACTCAAATCTATTGTGCTTAAAGCTAGGATAAAAAGTTCTATTTCGCTTTCAAATACAAAAAGATGTTTATAGTGTTTAGCTAAATTTTTAATAAGCAAGGCATTACCTATACCATAAATACATACAAAAGGATATCTAGGAGTTTTTTCTAAAATACTTTGATAGAAAAAATTTAATTCTTCTTCTAAGTTTTCATACACAAAAACATTATGGGTTTTATCATAGATATTTAAATTTTCATCTATATTAAAACGAGAACAAGTTTTATTTTGTATGAAATTTAAAAGTTTATTTCCTAAGGGTTCATTTACTCCACTTAATAAAGCTTGTATGTTTTTTTCTAGTATGGTCATTAGCTTTCCTTAAATTTTATCTATCTTTAACAATATTTTGTCATCTTTTTCGCTAAATTGATACAACAAATCCTCGCAAAGATAAGAGATACATTTTTCTTTATAATCTTTTTTTGAATTTTGTTTTATTTTTTCTAGCATTAAAGGAAGTTCTTTCTTAATCAAAAGTTTTACTGGAATTCCCATGCCATGATTTAAGTTTTTAATAAATTTTCCATCAACTTGAGATTCTTTAGTAATAGAATGCAAAGTTGCATCAAAGCCAAGTTTTTCAAGCTCTTCGTAAAGTATGGTTTTTTCTTTTAAAGAAACATACTCATCATACAATGAATGATAACTTATAAAGCAAGTTTTTAAACATTTTGATTGTTCTAAAAGATGATCTTCTTCTAAAAGATTTCGAATTTTTCTTCTTGCGGGAGAAAAAAAGCGAGGCGATGAAGAATTACTTGTCCAAAAAGTTTTTGTCGAACAATGTGTTTTAATATGATGAAAAAAATCAAAAGTAGCAAATTCGCTATACTGCATAAAATCTATTTCCTTTCCAAAACCTACAACTCTCCATAAAAACTTAGCATATGCAGAATTATCCAACACTCCATCTATTAGCCAAGGTGCAATCTTAGCGGCTAAATGTGCTAAATATCCCCCGTGAGAACTACCTATCATGATAACTGGTATACCCCCCCCCATAGTATCAAAAGGAGCATGTTTTTTAAGATAAAGTGCAACATTTAAAAGATCTTGAGCTTGCATGATTCCAAAATTTTGATATTCATTTTTTGTAGGTTGCAAACTTACATGTAAATTTAAAAAATAATTTGGTGTAAAATTACCTTTTTGTTTACCTTCAACTATTTGATTATTTACAAAATGAAAAATTTCACTCATTTGTTCATAGTCTTGAATTTTATCAACATCATAAGGAAGCTTGATATCCGCAGCTTCACAACTTACTTTTAAAATAAGCTTGTCTATATCATCTAAATAAAAAGTTGATCCAGTTTTAGGACGATTACCAATACAATGATAATTTACTCCAACTACAGCAGCATTAAATTGCCTTACCATATAATCGCCAACATATTGGATCGATGATATATCATCGCCCATACCTTGCACCACAAACACCAAAGCTTTGGGTGTTTTTTCATCATCATACCAAAGCTTAAATTCAAGCTTTGATTCTCTTTTTATACCAAGTTCTACATCATCACAAGAGTCAATCTCATAAGTTTTACTCGCTATCATTACATTCCCCCTATTAAAAGATAAGTTTTACTCGCTAGATTTTTAAAATTTTCATTCTTACTTAAGATCACGCAAGCTTTATTGCTTGAAGAGCTTGTAAAGTCTATATTTTCTAAATCTTCATGGCTTTGATTGGCTACGTTGATGATAGCATTTTTACTTGCCTCATTGCTTGAAATTCCCATGAGTATAAAATCAGCTTTATTTATAAAAACAAGTTTTAAGCATTCTTTATCATCGCCTACGCGAAAATTTACTTCTTTTGTGCCGTTAAAATTGCCAAGATCAGCATTTTCAACACCGCTTACATTACTCATCGTTTTTATAGAGCTTAAATGATCATTTTTTAAAGCATAAATGCTTATATCATTGATCAAAGTTTTAAGGTTGTTTAAAGACTTGCTAACTTCAGCTTCATCCTTGCTTGAACTCATTTTTGGTAAAGCAATAGCAGCTAAAATTCCCAAAATAACGATCACAAAAACAAGTTCTAATATAGTAAAAGCTTTTCTCATCTATATCCTTGAAAAATTTTTATTTTTAGGGCTTAAAATATCTTCTTCTATGCTTACAAATTCCTTTTTTTCATAAGCATCAACTGCGGCTCTTGCTATCATCAAAGCATTATCAGAGCAGAATTTTAAAGGAGCTAGTTTTAAATTTGCATTATATTTTTGACATAAATTTTGCAAACGCGAACGCAAATTAAGATTTGCACTAGCTCCACCTACAACGCCAAAATTTTTAAATTTATAAAGATTAAAAATTTTTTCTAATTTATCCATGATATGATCACAAGCCGTATTTTCGAAGGCATAGGCTATTTCTGCTTTTATATCATCGCTTAAATTTTCATGCTTTAAAATTTCCAAACGCACTGCATTTTTAAGTCCTGAAAAACTGAAAGCAAGTTCTTTAGAATGCTTTAAAGGTATGTTAAAAGAGATATTTTTAAGTTTGGCATTTTTTGCTAAATTTTCTATGATAACCCCACCAGGGTAACCTAAATTCATCATTTTAGCTACTTTATCAAAACTTTCTCCAAAGCTATCATCATTTGTGCTTGCTAAAAGCTCTAAGTTTGCATCATCTTTAAGATAAAGCACCATAGTATGCCCACCACTAACAAGCAAAATTCCCATATCTAAAGAAATTTTTTCTTCCAAAAAAAGACTATAAATATGACCTTTAAGATGATTTACAGGGATTAAAGGCAAATTTAGGGCACTTGCTAAAGTTTTTGCCATAGAAATTCCACTGAGCAAAGAAACACTAAGTCCAGGTTCATTTGTCACAGCTATGGCACAAAGATTTTTAAAATGCTCTTTGCATTGCCTAAGTATCTTTGGCAAAGCTTCGCTATGAAGTCTTGCAGCAAGTTCAGGCACCACTCCCCCATAGATACTATGATCTAATTCTTGGGAAATTTTTTTATGAAATTTACACTCTAAGGTATTTTTATCAATGATAGCTATAGAACTATCATCGCAAGAACTTTCTATAGCTAGGATAAGATTTTTCATTCAAATTCCACTAAAATAGAACCTAAGAATTTATCTTTTGATCTTGCCATTTTAAGAGTGTTTAAATCCAAATTTTTAGCATTTTTGATCAACTTGCTATTGGTATTTGCCTCTAAAAGTTGTTGCAAATTTGCTCCTCTTAACTCATAAAATTCCACTCTATAAATTTTACCTGCCATATCTAAAGAGTATTGTGTTTGCATATTTTTTTTATGAACTAAAATATCACTTTCATCTTTTCCATGATCAAAGCCTATGATATTTACGCGCACATTAGCTATCTTTGGGATAAGAAAATTCTCTTTTACTTTCACCTTGGTTCCAAAAGGAACAGTGGTTTCATTGCCATCAACTTGAAAAGTTACCTCATTAAAAGCATCACTAAATTCTAAATACTCAGGATATAATCTTGTTTGAAAACGATTGCCATACTGGATATAAAAAGAATTTCCTTCTGCGATAACAGCGGTAAGTTCATTGCTTGTATTATAATTTAACTCTTTATTCACCGGAAAAGGCACATAGTTGATAACCTTTCTTGGATTTTTCAAAGAAAGTAAAATTCTATCATCAAAAAGTTTCACTTCAAGCTCTTTATTTATGGCTTTATCAACCCCTTGTGGAGTAAGTTCAAAATCTCTACTAAATTCAATTCCTGCGGTTTTTAGATAATTTTCAATTGCCAAAAGATGATAATAAGCTCTTAAATTTACAGGCAGATTTTTACTCGCTTCATTTGCAAAAGCAGCTTTGTGATTTGAAATCACAAAATAAGTTAAAGCTTTAAGCATTTCCGTATCACCAAGCTCTTGGGTTTTGGTGTTTTTAAGATGATAAGCATGCTTTGGATCAGCAAGTGAAGAATTGACACTATTTACGGTTTGAGTAGCGATATTTTCAAGATCAGGGTATTTGCTTGCATTGATTTCACTTGTGTCAATCACACTTGAATTTCCCCAACGCTTAGGATTTTGCATTGCATCAATATAAGTAGGTTTATAAAAACCCCAACCATCGTGAAGATTGATCACCATACTAACTTCAGGAAGTAAAATAAGCTCTTTAATGCGTTGAACTCTTTTATAATCAGGATCTTTTGGGCTAATACTTGCAAATTTACGGTTTAAATCCCCATTATTCCCACGCGAACGCTTGATAATGCTATCAAAAGCTAAATTTGGAGCCACTATAATCTTACCCTTAGTGATATTATAATCACTCAAAAGCAAACTTGCCGCATGAAATCCACCAGGCTCATCGCCTTGAATTCCACCAAAAATCAAAACTGTATTATTATCATCTAGGCTTTTTCCATTTTCTCCTACGCTAAAGTCTAGCTCTAAGGCAAAAATACTTGTTATAAAAAATAAAATTGTTAAAAAAAATTTCATTTTAACTCCTTAAATACTCTCTTGTTTTAAAATCATACTCAAAAACTTCTTCTATGCTTGAAATTTTAGGTACTCCAAAGTGATCAAGAGCTTTAAAAATGTATTTAGCAATGTCTAAAAATCTACTTTTATTTTCTAAAAAATTATAAACACCAACTTCATTAGCAGCATTGATGATAACACCTAAATTTGGCTCTTTTAAAAATGCATTTTTAAGCTTAAAAATAGGATATTTTTTTGTGCTAATTGGATGAAATTTTAAAGCAGGCATTTTGCTAAAATCAACAGCCTCTAAAATAGGTGTATCTTGTTTTTTAAATATAGCATCTGAAATAGCTAATTTCATATCTGCTTTTGAAAAATACGCCGTGCTAGCTCCATTTTTAAATTCACACATTGCATGCACTAAAGATCTTGGTTCTATTAAAGCATCAATTTCTTTAAAATCATATAAATGATAAGCCTCTATAATCTCAAAAAGCTTATTTGCCATAGTCGCACTATCTATAGTGATCTTTGCTCCCATGTTCCAATTAGGATGTTTTAAAGCATCTTTGACACTAACTTGATTTAAATCTTTGATTTTATACTTATAAAAAGCTCCACCACTTGCTGTAATATAAAGTTTTGCTATATTTTTTTTACCTTCGAGTAAAAATTTTAAAGCCGCATGCTCACTATCAACGGGTAAAAATTTAGCCCCTTTTAAAAAACTCCCAGCCACCACAAGGCTTTCTTTGTTAGCCAAGGCTATGTTTTTGCCAAGTTCTTTAGCCTTTAAAGTGCTTTTAAGTCCTGCAAAACCTACAATAGCATTGAGCAAAAGTTTGTCTTGGCATTCTGTTAAAATTTGCTCTAAACCTTCTTGTCCTATAAAAACTCTATCGTGTTTAACTAAATGCTTATTTTTTGAATCTTTTATGGCAACAAATTTGGGCTTAAACCTTGCGATTTGTTCATTTAAAAGAGTGATGTTATCCCCACAAGCTAAAGCAGAAATGGAAATGTTTTTTAAAGCAGCAAGTTTAAGAGCATTTACTCCTATGCTACCCGTACTTCCAAAAAGTATCATAAAAGAGCAACCATCACAAAAGCAGCAATGATCACCGCATCGATCCTATCGAGCACGCCCCCATGACCAGGGATAAGATCTCCACTATCTTTTACACCTGCTTCTCTTTTAAAATAACTCTCAAGCAAATCACCAATCACTGCAAAAATCGCTACAAAAAACGAACAAAGTAAAGAAAGCCAAAAACTATAAACAAAAACTCCCAAAATAGTTCCAATAACACTCGCACAAATCAATCCACCTATAACACCTTCTAAGGTTTTGTTTGGACTTGTTGGAGAAAAAGGAGTTTTACCCATAAGTTTTCCGATAAAATACGCTCCACTATCACAAGCTGCAACGATAATGATAAGCCAAAAAAGCGCGAACATACCCTGATCTAAATACACTTGCCAAAGTGCTAAAATAGGCAAACTAGGATAAATATAAATAAGAGCTGGTTTTAAGGAAGCCTTTTTATAAACCAAATATCCAACGACTAATAACAAAGCTAAAATCCCAAAAAGCAAAGCTTTATGTGATAAACTTCCCAAAATAAAAGCTATAGCCAAAGGGATAATAGAAATATTTTCTAAAACAAAAAGTTTTTTTGCTTCACTAAAAGATAAATACAATAAAACCGCAAAAACGATAAAATTGATAAAAAATTGATCAATCAACGCGATAATAATAATAGCCCCTATCATCACAAGAGCTGAAATAATTCTAGTTGTATTAAACATATTTTTCCTTATATACTAATATCTAAGCGATGAATGTTTTGTGCGTCTTTAAAATTTGGATCTTTAGACTCATCTTCTTCATTTTTCTCATCATCGCTAGTTTTAGCTTCTTGATTGTGTTTTTTCTTTTTTTCTTCTTGTTCGGCTTTCTCTTTGATCTCTTCTTTGATTTCATGAGTCTCATTGACTTTTTCAAGCTTGTTCAAAGTTTTTTCTTTTTCATTAAATTCAGCCATATTTAGCGTAGCTGCAAAACCTTCTTTTGCAAGCTCATTGCTTGCTTGTGTAGCTGGATAAGCCATATTTTGATTTATATAATTGACATTTCCTAATGGGCTAACTGGCATTTTAATCCTTCGTGATATTAATACTTTTAAAATTTGTATAATTTACAAACGCCTTTTGCTGAACCTTAACAAAATTTTTTAAGGTATAATCGACCCAATACGAACCTTTCTTTAACTTAGAAAAGCTTACACAAAGCCTCGCAGCAAATTCTATCACATCAAGGCTGATTTTTTGCTTGTTTGATACAATCAAAGTATGTGCACTAGGAATATCCCTTACATGAAGCCACAAATCATCTTTTTTAGCATTTTTAAGTAAAAATTCATTGCCTTTTTCATTTTTACCCACGCAAATTTTAAACTCATTAAAATAAAAATTTGCCACAAGATCTTCTTGTTTATGATCTTGATTTTTTTTGCTATTTTTTTTAGGTAGTAAAATTTCAAGCTCTATCTCACTCTTAGCTTGAAGCAATAATTCTTTTAAACTCAAGGTAAAATCTAACTTTTCTTTTAAATTTTGCCTTTGTATGTTTAAATTTTTAGCTTTTTGTTCTAATTTTTTAGCATTTTTATAATATAAATTAGCACTTTGCTTAGGACTAAATTCAAGCTTAAATTCAAGCTCTTTGCCTTCAAAATCATCAAGCTTAAATTCCCTTTCATAATCTTTTAAAACACTCAAATTTGCAAACAATACATCAGCCCTTTTTCTGTATTCTAAAGCTTTTAAGAGTAAAGAATTTTCTTCATCTAAACTAGAAAAAAGTTCTTGTAAATTTTGTATTTTTTTATCCACTTGTGCAAGTTTTAAATTTTTTATTTGTTTGATTTTACTCTCATAAATGCTTGTAAATTTGCGAGAAAAATAATCTTTAAAATCTTTAATTTCCTCAAAATTTTCATCCATTTTATAAGGCTTTAAAGGCTCTAAAATCACATTAGGTTTTACTACACGATAACTTTTATCAATGTGCCTTAAAGCCTCTATGATCAAATCTTTTTCATCTGTAAGAATAACATTGGTATTTTTACCCGTAAATTCAAAATAAATTTTGCTCTCATAGCTTTTATAAGCCTTATTAGCTTTTACACTAAAACATAAAATACGATTGCCTTCAAGGACTTTAACTTCCTTTATAAAAGCATTGCTAAAATACTTTTTAAGCATAAAATCAAAAGGTGCATTATAATTTTTTGCATTAAATTTAGCTGCATAAATCGCACTCATTGCACGAGTGAGATCAAAAATAAATCTTTCTTTATCAAAGCTTAATTCCAAAATATTGTCATTGATACGCTTGATAAAATCGATTTTTTTAAACTGAGAAAAAAAAGTTTGCAATTGTAAAAGTTCTGTGTATTTCATAAAAGAAATTATAAAATATTTTAGCGAATTTGTGGTAGAATTAAACTAAAAAAGGAAATTTGTGCAGCTTAATGAGCTAAATTGTGTGATTTTATGTGGTGGTAAATCTAGTCGTATGGGACAAGATAAAAGCAAATTGATTCTTAAAAATCAAAATTTAACTCAATTTCAAGTAAATAAATTTTCTAAAATTTTTAAAAATGTCTATGTGAGCGCAAAAGAAGACAAATTTGAAAACCATTTTAACTTGATAAAAGATTCTTTAGAATTTGAAGTTTACTCTCCTATGCTTGCGCTTTACTCTATACTTTCAAATTTTAAAAATGAATTTGTTTTTGTTTTAAGTGTGGATAGTCCTAAAGTAGGTGAAAATGAGCTTTTAAAAATGCTTCCTTTTTTAGAGCAAAACTATAAAATAATCATAGCCAAAACCCCTTTACATAAACATCCCTTATGTGGCTTTTACCACAGCTCTTTAGCTCAAACTTGTAAAAATTTCTTAGAAAAAAATGAACAAAAAATAGGACTTTTATTTTCTGAGATTAAAACCAAATTTGTAGAATTTGAAGATGAAGATGCTTTTTTAAATCTTAATTTTTATGAAGAATATGAAAAATTTAAAAGCGAGTTAAAATGAGAAAAATTGCTTTATTTTTAAGCTTATGTGTTTTTATATGGGCTAGTAATTTACAACAAGCTTTAGAGTATGAAAAACAAGGCGATTATAAAAAAGCTATGGAAATTTACAAAAAACTCGCTTTAAAAAATTCATCTGTTTTAATCCCTCAAGAACAAAATAAAACTAAACAAACTACTCAAAATGAAAAATCTATTATTGCAGCCAAAGAAGAAAGACAAGATTTTGCTCGTCTTGCCTTGGCAAATTATCTTGAAGAAGATGAATACTTTAACCCTCTTGGCATTAGCGCTTATAAAATGAATTATTTTCTACCTTTGGCTTATAGTTTTAACTCTCTGGAAGAAAATCACAATAAAAGTGAAGCTAAATTTCAACTTAGCATTAAAAAAAGGCTTTTTGAAAATTTGCTAGGATTGGATGAAAAATATTATATAGCCTATACCCAAACTTCTTGGTGGCAAATTTATGAACATTCTTCTCCTTTTAGAGAAACCAACTATCAGCCAGAATTTTTTATAGATTTTCCTTTGTATCTTAAAGATTATGAATTTTTTAACAACCTACGCGTAGGTATATTGCATGAAAGCAATGGTAAGGGAGATGAGAATTTGCAATCTCGCTCATGGAATAGAATTTATGTATCTACAGCTATTTTATATAATAAATTTTTATTTGTCCCACGCCTTTGGTATAGAATTCCTGAAAGCAAAAAAGATGATGATAATCCTGCCATCTTGCATTATATGGGAAATTTTGATGTGAATTTAGCGTATTTAGGCGATGATTATTTTATCAATCTTATGCTAAGAAACAATCTTAAATTCCGCAATAACAAAGGCGCTATACAAGTTGATCTAGGATATGATATTTTTAATAACGGAATTTATTGGTATTTACAATACTTTAATGGCTATGGAGAAAGCCTTATAGACTATAACAAACACTTGCAAAGACTTTCCACTGGATTTTTGATTTCTTACTAAAATATCCTTTGTAGTTTTATCATTTCTTAAAACAAATTTCATTACAATTTCATTTTTGATAATTATTATTACTATAAGGAAAGATTTGTTTTTTAAGCATATATTGAGTTTAAAAGCGCTTATAGCTTTACTTTTATTCTTTGGAATGATAAGTTTATTTATAGGAGTTATCAGTATCAATGTAAAAGATATTCTTAATCTTAACTCCACTCAATTAGAAATCATAACTCTCACAAGAATTCCTAGACTTATAGCGATTTTACTCACAGGAATGAGTCTTAGTATATGCGGGCTTATCATGCAACAACTCACGCAAAATAAATTCGTTTCCCCAACTACAGCAGGGACTATGGATTGTGCTAAATTTGGCATACTTGTTTCTTTAATATTTTTTGCTGGAGCGTCTTTTTTCACTCAAGCTATCATTGCATCTGTATTTGCGCTTTTGGGTTCTTTTATATTTATCCAAATTTTAAGAAAAATCAAACTCAAAGATGTGATTTTTGTACCTTTGATAGGCTTGATGTTTGGAGGCATTATTAGTGCTATAACTACTTTTTTTACCTATGCTTTAAATTATATACAAAATATCCAAGGCTGGTTACAAGGCAGTATGGCAAATGTTATGCAAGGAAATTATGAATTGCTCTACATTTCTTTACCACTTTTTATACTTGCTTATTTTTTAGCTCATAAAATCACCATAGTTGGCATGGGCGAAGATATAGCTTTAAATCTTGGAATTTCTTATAATGGTATATTATTTTTAGGCTTGATGATTGTAAGCATTATCACTAGCTTGGTGATTGTAAGCGTTGGGATTATCCCTTTTTTAGGGCTAATTATCCCAAATTTAGTAGCTCTTTATCTAGGTGATAATCTTAGAAAAAATCTTATCTATATAGCACTTTGTGGAGCTTTGTTTTTACTTGTTTGCGATATCATTTCAAGACTTGTCATCTTTCCTTTTGAAATGCCTTTAAGTATCACTACAGGTGTTTTAGGATCTTTAATCTTTATCTTTCTTTTGTTAAAAAGGAAAGTTTATGCGTAAAAAAATGCTGATTTTAAGCTTTTTAACACTTAACATGATAGGGATTTTTATACTTGTGGGTTTAAATGGCTTTGATGAGTACGCCTTAAAAAGTCGTTTTTTACAAATTGCAGCTATTATCATAGTAGCTATTTGTATCGCTGTTTCAACAGTGATTTTTCAAACTTTATGCAATAACAAAATTCTAACCCCTGCTATCATAGGATTAGATTCTTTATATATGTTACTTCAAAGTGCTCTTATCTTTTCTTTTGGTGCGGCTAATTTAAGTGTTTATAAAAACGATATCAATTTTTTAATCACTCTAGTTTGTATGGTAGTTTTTTCACTAGGACTTTATAAAATTTTATTTAGTAGCGATAGAAGCATTTATCTTATCATGCTTTTAGGCTTAGTTTTTGGAACACTTTTTAGCACTTTAAGCTCTTTTTTTGAAGTATTAATCGACCCTGATGAATTCATGGTGATACAGGGAAGAATGTTTGCTAGCTTTGATAATATTGCTTTTGATGTTTTAATTCTTGCTTATATTATTAGCTTTTTAAGTTTTATATGGATTTTTCGCTATATGAAATTTTTGGATCCTTTGAATTTAGGCAAAGATTTAGCGATAAATTTAGGGATAAATTATCAAAAAATTTCAAAACAATTGATGATTATCATAGCTATTTTAACTTCTATTAGCACCGCGCTTGTAGGTCCTATAACCTTTTTAGGGCTTTTGGTAGTAAATATCACTTATGAACTATTTAAAACTGCAAAGCATAGTATTTTACTAAGTGCTTGTATACTCATTAGCATTTTAGCTTTGCTTGGAGGGGTATTTTTTGTCTCTAGAGTTTTTGATTATAATGCCACTATAAGCGTGGTTATTAATTTCTTAGGCGGGATATATTTTATCTATCTCGTATTAAAGGGCAATAAATTATGATTAAACTAAAAAATATCACCAAATTTTATGACAATAAAGCCATTATTTCAGATCTTAGCCTTGATTTTCATAAAGGAAAAATCACTTCTATAATTGGAGCCAACGGTGCTGGAAAATCCACTCTTTTAGCTCTAGCAAGTCGTTTGATAAAACCTAGTAGCGGAGAAATTTATATCGATGGAATGAATTTAAAAGACTATAAAGAGCAAATCTTGGCACAAAAAATTTCCATTCTCAAACAACAAAACAATATCAATTTAAGATTAAAAGTTGAAGAATTGGTCGCTTTTGGGCGTTTTCCGCATTCTCAAGGAAGACTTAATGCAAACGATAAAATCAAAATCAATGAAGCTTTAAAATACATGGGGCTTAGTAACTTAAGAAATGAATTTTTAGATACATTAAGCGGCGGACAAAAACAAAGAGCTTTTATAGCCATGATCATCGCTCAAGATACTGAATTTATAATGTTTGATGAACCTTTAAACAATCTTGACATGAAGCATAGCGTACAAATCATGCAACTAATGAAAAATTTAGTCAAAGACTTTAACAAAAGTATAGCTGTTGTATTGCATGATATTAATTTTGCTTCGATTTATTCTGATGAAATCATAGCCTTAAAAGATGGGAAGCTTTTAAAACAAGGTTCAAAAGATGAAATCATCAATCAAGAAAATTTAAAACAAATTTATGATATGGATATACCCGTAAGTCAAATTGATGGTAAGAAAATTTGTATTTATTTTTAAAAAGGAGAAAATATGAAAAAATCTTTAGTTTTTGCATTTTTTGCATTTTTTTTAAGTCTAATCTTAACAGCTTGCAATTCAAACTCAAATGAAAACAATGCAAGCTCTACAACAAAAACCAACACTGCTACGGTGAAAGTTTTGCCTATCAGCATGAGCGATGAAGGTGATAGTTTTTTAGTGAAGGATAGTCTAGGAGAAAATAAAATCCCTAAAAATCCTTCTAAGGTAGTGATCTTAGATCTTGGAATTTTAGATACTTTTGATGCTTTAAAATTAAACGATAAAGTCGCAGGCGTTCCTGCTAAAAATTTACCAAAATACCTACAACAATTTAAAAACAAACCTAGTGTAGGTGGAGTACAGCAAGTTGATTTTGAAGCCATTAATGCTTTAAAACCTGATCTTATCATCATTTCTGGACGCCAAAGTAAATTTTATGATAAATTAAAAGAAATAGCTCCAACTTTATTTGTAGGTCTTGATAATACAAATTTTTTAAGCTCTTTTGAAAACAATGTCTTAAGCATTGCAAAACTTTATGGTTTAGAAAAAGAAGCTTTAGAAAAAATTTCAGATATTAAAAATGAAATTGAAAAAGCCAAAAGTATAGTTGATGAAGATAAAAAAGCTCTTATTATTCTTACAAATTCTAACAAAATTTCAGCCTTTGGTCCTCAATCTCGCTTTGGGATTATTCACGATGTTTTAGGGATTAACGCAGTAGATGAGAATATAAAAGTAGGCACACACGGCAAAAGTATCAATTCTGAATTTATATTAGAAAAAAATCCTGATTATATTTTTGTTGTTGATAGAAATGTCATTGTAGGCAACAAAGAACGTGCTCAAGGCATACTCGATAATGCGCTTATTACTAAAACCAAAGCAGCACAAAACAAAAAAATCATCTATCTTGATCCAGAATACTGGTATTTAGCAAGTGGAAATGGACTAGAGTCTTTAAAAACTATGATTTTAGAAATCAAAAACGCTGTAAAATAATACAACCTCGCAAGGGCTAGTCTCTTGCTTTAATACTTAATAAAATACTTAGAATTTTCAAGAAAGTTTTAGTGGCGGACAGAGAGGGATTTGAACCCTCGAGACCCGTTAAGATCTGCACCCTTAGCAGGGGTGTGGTTTCAGCCACTCACCCATCTGTCCAATAAAATAAAGTGTGATTATACAAAAAAATAAATAATACCTAGCTTAAAAAAACTAGGAAAAATCAAAGGCTAAGATAAGCCAAAAGCAAAGTTACAACAACCCCTACTCCAAGAACTGCAAATTGTTTACTTCTATCTTTTTTATTTGCAAACAAAGTAATCATAAGTCCTGAAATATAAAGCATAAATAAAGTAATACCAAAGCCTACGCTAAGCACAGAAAAATACCAAGCGCCCTTATCTTTATGAAGCATAATCATATCTCCAAGTAAAGATCTTGTTTTTAAGGTAATATTGTATTCATTAGTAGATTTTTGAGTTATATTAGCACTATAATGAGTTCCGCCTATTGTTATGCCTTTATCTTTACTTTTAATGATATCTGTATTAGATGGTACTTTTAAACCATTTGTTTTTAAATACTCTATTAAAGCTTCTCTTTCTTTACCACTTTCTATAACTTTTGACAATTGATACTGCTCAACTTTCAAACCCACATCTTGATTAATACCAAAAATATACGCTATACCCGTTAAAGCAAAAAGCAAAGCACAAGGCAAGAAGAACAAACTAAGATAGATATGAACCTGTCTAAACAATTTATTTTTATTAATCATTTTAAGTCCTTTTTTTATTATTAAAATTTGTGATATTTTGACAAAATAAAGTGAATTTTAAATAAAAAGTTTATATTTTTTAAAACAATGAAAAGAAAAAGCCCTTATGATTATAGGGCTTAAGAATTATTTTTTATCAATCACTTGATAATTATAAGGAACAAGCTCTTTATCATGCTCTAAAAGTTCTTTTGGAGGATTGCCATTAACATCTTTTTCATCTGCATAGTAACGCTCTCCAGCTTTATGACCATTAACATCTACTTTATAATAAAGCTCTCCTGGATTAAATTTTTGAATATCTTCAAAACCTAAATTTGAAGTTTTAAAATCTTTAATTCCATTTGCTGCTGCAATTTCTACAAGTTTAGTTTGTCCCATTCTTGCCATATCAACAGCTTGTAATAACATTCTTGAAGCTTCGCGAGGATTATGAAAACCAGTTGAGTTTTCAGCATTAACAAAATCCGCTCTCATTTGAGCTTTACGATGAAGTTCTAAAACTTCTTTTAGCTCTTCGCTAATTTTTTTCGCATCAGCTTTTCCATCGCTTTGGAATTTTTCCATATTGCCTAGCTCATCGCGTAGTTTTTTAGTATCCATAATCAAACTAACAATTGCGTACTCTGCAGTTCTTTGATCATGTGCAACGCTATTTTGTATGTCAAGTACTTGAGCTTTTAAATAATCTTCGCTTTGTTTATGACAAGATTTGCAAGCAGAGTTAATATCTCTTAAAGGAGAAGTGATATTGTGTTGAGTAACCTTTTTAGCCCCTTCTCTAACATAAGGCATATGACAATCCACGCAACTTACTCCATTTGCAGCATGCACACCGCCACTATAAAGTTCACTTTCTGGGTGTTGAATTTTAATAATTTGTGCCCCTGTTAATTTATGAGTAAAATCAGCTCCAAATACTCCACGAACTTTATCATAATAATCATCTAGCATTTCAATTCTAAATGGTTGTCCTTTTTTCCACTCACTCCAAGGAAAAGTTAAAACTATACCATCGGTTTCAATCTCTTTAGCTTTATTTCCATCTCTCCAAAACTCATACTCATCATAATTTTTCTGAGTTCCATTCCACCATTTTTTAGAACTATCATCTACAATAGTTTCACCCATTACTTTTACTTTTTCCCCTGTTGGTTTAAAATAGTATTCAACATGGCATTGAGAGCAAACTAAAGTTCTCATTTCTTCTCTTGTAGCTTTTACGCCTTGTACTGGATCTTTTTCATATCCCCTAGAAACTAAAGCATTAATAGCTGCTGGACGAGTAAGTCTTAAACTCATATCATTTGGATTGTGACAATCTGCACAAGTTACACCCATTCTTTTACCACCATGTGGACCTGCATGTTCAGGTGAATTTTCTACTATACCATCAACAGCTGGGATATTTTTAATCATAGTCCAATAATTTGTAGAATTAAAAGCAGTAAAATCCCCTTTAGCAACATTTTTTATAAGCCATGGAGTCCATCCACTATGACAATTCATACAAGCTGCAGGTTGACCTTTAAAAGCAGCAAGTCCATAGGCATTAAGAAAATCTTTGTTGTTTCTTGCTGTTTTCATTTGATCTACTTGAACCCAAAAATGCCCTCTTTCTTCATTGAAATCAAGGCTAAAAGGATATCCTGCCCAAAGTATGGTTAATTGAGGAAAGCGAATTAATTTTGAATAAGCTAAATTACCACCAAATTCAGTAGCTTTAGGCTCTTCTTTTTCAACTGTTAAATACATTTTTAGCTGCTCTGGAAAAACCTTACCCCATTTTTCAAAATTTGGATCATCATCACTAAGCAAAGAAAAATCAGCATTTGCTGCAATGGCATTTTTATTTGCTTCATCTTCTTTTTTTTGATTGATATCATTATTTAGCCATAAAACTCCCGCTATAAGTAAAACCAAAACAACAATACCCAAGCGTAAAATATTTTTTTTCATTCATCTTCTCCTTATTAAATTCCGTGTTTATGTCCAACATCTTTATGACAAGAAGCACAATTTAATGACTTGTCTGCATGTGGATTTGTTGTAGCATTGATAGCTGTTTGAGCAAAATCTGCATGACAGCGTATGCAGTTTTCTTGCACCATTTTTCTGCTTTTTTCAGTCGCACTCAAATTTGTAGGCAATTCATCAAGTTTAAAAGTAAAAGCATAAGCATGTCCTAAACCACTTTGCGCTTTAGCTATCCACTTAGCTACAAAATTATGTGGCAAATGACAATCCACACAAGTTGCTCTTGGTTCGCCTTTGACTTTTTGAGAGTGTGGTCCTGCCATGTATTCGTTATAAACTTCATTCATAATATGGCAGTTATTACAAGATTCGCTTGCATTGCTTAAATAAGATGTGCCCTTAGCATTATAAAAAGTATAAAACCCAACCGCAAAGAAAACAAAAAGCAAAACAAGAAAAATAGTAAAAAGATTCGAAGTTTTCTTCAAAATTTTCCTCCTTAAAATTATCATTTCTTAAAATCTTCAATAAAACAATAATGTCACAGAATTTCCCAGAAATAAATTTTGTAATTCTAACATAGATGAATTTAATATAATTTTAAAGATATATTTACTCTTAATTAACCTAAAAAATTTGAAACTTTTATTCAATAATTTTAAAATAAATGATAAAATATAACAAAAAAAGGAAAAATTAATGCAAATAAGTCCTGATATGTTTATCAATCGCGAACTTTCTTGGCTTCGCTTTAATTCTCGTGTTTTAGACCAATGTTCTAAAAATTTACCCTTATTAGAAAAATTAAAATTTATAGCTATATATTGCACTAATTTAGATGAATTTTATATGATACGCGTTGCAGGCTTAAAACAACTTTTTTCAGCTGGAGTTAATGCAAGCAGTAGCGATGAAATGACCCCGTTACAACAATTAAAAGCCATACGCAAATACTTACACCAAGAAAAAGAGCTTTTGGAGCGTTATTTTAATGAAATCACAAGTGAATTAGAAAAAGAAAATCTTTTCATAAAGCATTATGAGAATTTAGATGAAAATTTAAAACAAAAATGTGATGAGTATTTTTTCTCTAATATTTTTCCTATTATTGTTCCAATAGCTGTTGATGCGACTCACCCTTTTCCACATTTAAATAACTTATCTTTTTCACTAGCGGTTAAAATTTGTGATAAAGCACATCCTAAACTTGTAAAATTTGGAATGATTAGAATTCCAAGGGTTTTACCTCGTTTTTATGAGGTAAGTGCAAATATTTATGTTCCTATAGAAAGTATAGTCCACCAACACGCAGAAGAAATTTTTCCAGGCTATAAACTCTTAGCTTCAGCAGCATTTAGAGTGACTAGAAATGCAGATATAGTAATAGAAGAGGAAGAAGCTGATGATTTTATGATGATTTTAGAACAAGGCTTAAAACTTCGTAGAAAAGGAGCTTTTGTAAGATTGCAAATTCAAAAATATGCAGATGAACAAATCGTAGAATTTCTTAATACACACATGAAAATTTTTCATAAAGATGTTTATGAATATTCTATTTTACTCAATCTCCCTAGCCTTTGGCAAATCGCGGGAAATAAAAACTTTACGCATCTTTTAAGCCCACTTTACACGCCTAAAACTTTACCACCTTTTGATGAAAATTTATCTATTTTTGATGCTGTAGAAAAAGAAGATATACTCATCATACAACCTTTTGAAAGTTTTGATCCAGTTTATAAATTTATCAAAGAAGCAAGCAAAGATCCTGAAGTAATTTCCATAAGAATGACACTTTATAGAGTTGAAAAAAATTCTAATATAGTTCAAGCTTTAATTGATGCTGCAAGCGATGGAAAACAAGTAACTGTGATGGTAGAATTAAAAGCACGTTTTGATGAAGAAAATAATCTTCATTGGGCGAAAGCTTTAGAAAATGCCGGAGCTCATGTTATTTATGGCATTACAGGTTTTAAAGTCCACGCTAAGGTTTCTCAAGTCATACGCAAACAAGGGGATAAGCTTAAATTTTATATACATTTAAGCACAGGAAATTACAATGCAAGCAGTGCTAAAATCTATACTGATGTGAGTTATTTTACAAGCAAAGTAGAATTTGCAAGAGATACGACAAAATTTTTTCATATCTTATCAGGCTTTAGCAAAAACCGTCGTCTTCAAACTCTTTCAATGAGTCCAAATCAAATCAAAGAAAAAGTTTTAGAAATGATACGCATTGAAACAAGCAAAAAAAATGAAGGTGTGATTGTAGCTAAAATGAATTCTCTTGTGGATAGTGATATCATACAAGCGCTTTATGAAGCAAGTATGGAAGGAGTACAAATCGATCTTATCATACGTGGAATTTGTTGCTTAAAACCTGATGAAGAATACAGCAAAAACATACGCGTTAGAAGCATCATAGGAAAATACTTAGAACATGCTAGAGTATTTTATTTTAAACATAGTGAGCCAAATTATTTTATATCGAGTGCAGATTGGATGCCAAGAAATTTAGAGCGTCGCTTAGAACTTATGACCCCTATATATGATGAAAGAAGCAAAGCCAAATTAGCTCAATTTTTACGCTTGCAACTTAGCGATAATGTTTTAGCTTATGAGCTTAAAAACAATGGAGAATATCAAAAAATTCCTTCTTCTGAAAAAATCATAGATTCTCAACAAACCTTAGAAGAATATGTAAGTAAAATTTATAAAACACTTAAAAAAGATACAGATCAAAGTCGTGCAACACACTTAGCTTCCAAACTTTTCAAAGAAAACTAAAAGTTTTTAGGGTTTTTACTCTAAAGACTTATTTACTTGTTTGTTATAAAAAAGGGCTTTAAGATAAAGCCCTAGGAGATTTCCCATAGAAATAAACAATCATTTCTAAACTATAAAAAGATTTAGAAATGATTTTTAAGATTAAAATTTATACTTAAGTCCTACTTGACCACTTAAGTAAGTTTCATTTTTATTATCTACTTTACCTGCTAGTATTTGTTTAGCACCAAAACCAAGATTCATACTGAGTTGATTTGTAAAATCTATATTACCCCCTACGATAATTTGTCCATAAGTTTTTTTCTTGTTGTTAGCTTCTACACTAGTAAAGAAAGCATTATTTATAGCTAAATTAGCTGTGTAATCATCACCCCTATTGATAACAAATTGTTCTATTTTTGGAGTTACAAAAATATAAGAGTTTTCATTCATATATTTTCTAAATTCAGCACCCACTTCAACACTTACAGAATTGTTTTTCATAGAATCAATATCTTTAGCAATAGCACCATTTTCTGTATGAGATGGAGTATAACTAAAATAATAATTTATCCCTGCAAAAGGTTTGATAAATAAAGTATTATCACTAAAGTCAAACACACGACCTGCATTAGCACTAAGTCCTAAGAATTTGCTTGTATAATCTGAGTTATATGCACCATCTGTTTGAATATTGTCTTGTTTAGTTGGAGAAACTTGAGCATAAGCTTTAAGATTAAGTTCCCATTGTGGAGCTACATTGATAGTAGAATACATACCTAATTGGAAGTTATCACTTTTTTGTTCTAAATTATTGTCTTTGATTTTAGCATTTGCATAAGTAAAATAAGCACCCCATAAAACATTATCATTAGCTTGTTTATCTACCCCTACGGTAGCACCATACATTGCACCACTATCTCCATCGATAATGTTAGCACCACCAAAAGCATTAGCCCAAACACTATTGGTATATTCATTTACATAGCTTGGTCTCATATCACTATCTAAAGCAGCAAATTTAAGATCATTCATTTTAGAAGCATAAGTTCCAAAAGGATTGTTTAGCATTGCTACACGAGAGCCTATAGAAACATCATTAGAAATATTCATAGTGGTATTAACTGCACTAGAAGCTGAATTTAGATTAGATACAGATTTACCTGTATTGTCTGTGTCTTTTTTGAT
>NZ_MJXO01000043.1:0-3910 GCF_001762835.1 Campylobacter sp. BCW_6466 | reverse complement strand
TTTCTTCCCTTAATACCTACCATTTCTTCCCTTAATACCTACCATTTCTTCCCTTAATACCTACCATTTCTTCCCTTAATATTCCGCTAGCCCCTATCATATAGTCTTTAGAAAGCCCCCTAAAAATATATAAAAATATATAAAAAATAAAAAAATTCGCGTACGCGTACGCGCGCGAGAGAGAAAACAAAAAAAAAGTTGAGTAATTTTTTTTCAATGTTTAAACAAATTTTTGTTTTTTCTGTTATTTAATATTAAATTAATTTTTTAGTTTTTATAATTATTCATATATCAAAAATTTTAATCATAGAAAGGATTAAAATGAAAAAAATTATCTTAGGTTTAGCAGTTATTGCTTCATTATCTAGCCTTGCTTCAGCAAAAATTACTGTATCACAACAGCCTATAGTTCAACCACATTATGAAGGTTGTGTTTTAGTTTATCAGTATGGAAGAGATTATAGTAAATGTAGCAATCAAGATATTTATAACGATAATATTGACTATAAACTTTGTAAACTAAGAGGTCAATGTAAATGATACTTGTAACACCCTGTGGTGTTATAGACACCACTAATTTTGGCAAAAGTGAAGTAAATAGGCAAACTATAGATTTTTCTTTAAAATCTCAAGAAAAAAAAGAGAAAGTAGAAGCTGAAGCTAAAAAAGAAGAACAAAGTAATTCTACAAATGCTGATAATCAAGCAAATACTAGCAAAAAAGATCAGCTTTTAGATATATCTGCTTAATCTTAATATTAGGGCGGTGGGCTTTGTCCGTCTTCCGTGCTACGCACTCAGACAGCCCCCGCACCCCGATTATCGCAAATCATAGCACCTTGCGGTGCGATTTGCTAAAACACCAAAAAAGAAAATTATCTACTAAACCCTAACCCTCTATCGTTTCTTTTAGTTTTTGTTTGTTCAAAAGAATTTTCAAAAGCTCTTTGGTATTTAAGCTCTTTTTCTATTCTTTCGGCTTTTAATGGAAATATTTCTTTTAACTGCTCCACGCTTAAATTTTTTTCGCACCATCTGCCTATTTCTTTTAGTCGAGTTTCTAATCTTTCATTATTTGTCTTGTGTGTTTCAAACAAAGTTCTTAAATTATCTCTATCATCTTTGACTTTATGATATTCAAATTTTAAATATTCAAGCTCTTTGTTAGCTTCTTTCTTGCTTTCATTTGTGCTAATTAAAAAAGCATTTTTAGTTAGCTGATAGTCTTCTCTTACCTTAGCATTGTATTTTCCAAAGGTTAAAATGTTTTTCCATAGGCTTAAACGCTTTTCAAACTCTTGTGTAAGTTCCTTGAAAGCTCTTTCGTGTCCTAGTTCTAAATTTTGTATATGTTTTTGATGTTGCTCTATTTTCGCTTGTAATTCGTTTTCTTTCGATTTTAGCTCTTTAGCCTTGTCTTGTATCTCTTTTTCTTTTTTTTTCAATTCTAGAGCCATTTGCGTTAATTTATGCTCTTGTTCTTGTATTCTTTGAAGTAATGCTTTTTCTTGTTCTTTAAATTGAGCGTAAGTTTTATAATCTTGTATGTATTGGGGTTGCTTTTCGTTATTCTCGTAGCGATTAGCTCCACGCTCCATTTTTAAACTTTGTGCGGTCAGGGTTTGTATTTTGCTAAGATTGGCTTTATTTAAACTTGCTTCACGCCTAGCAAGTTGTAAGCCATTGTTATCGAGTGTAAAAAATACTGCGTGGGCGTGATAATGGGTTTGTTTTTCCCCTTTAGCATTCTCACTTACTTCATCTCTATGGATTACAACTTGTAAAGGTGTAAATCCTGTAAGCTCTGCAATTTTTTGCGTAAGCTCTTGACATTGTTCCATTGTAGTATTTTCGCCGATTTCGTATATAAACTCGTGATAGCATTTTTCTTTTTTAGTAAAATTTTGAAGTCCTTTAGGCTTTCCACTTTTAGCTAAACCATTCTTATTTTCACAATATTTATAAAAATTTTCATAAGCTTTTTTATAAAGCCTTTCTATGTTCTTACGCACTTCATCGCTAGTGCAAGAGTATTCATTTAAATGCGTAAGTTCTTTAGTGATTGTCTTAGCATTATCGTTGGTTCTATCATTGTGGTTTAATGCAGGTTGTTTTTTAGGATTGCAATGAGCGGTGGCAACTTTTGACATATTCTACAAATCCTTTTTCTTTGTATTCAGCCAATATTTCATCAGCACTTAAACCATATACATTTCTTTTAACTAACATAATAATATCTAACTCGTTAAGATAAATACTTTCAATAGCGTGAGTTCCTATGTTTGATTTAATATTTTCGTATTGCTCTTTAGTCAAATCATCTTTATATTTTTTAAGTATCGCAAGGCTTTCTTCTAAGCTATGCACTTCTGGATATTGTTTTTGCATTTTTAAATTTTTCCTTTTTTGGTGTTTTAAAAGCTTAATAAAAATCAAAAAATCATTTATTGATTTTAGTTGATTTTTATTAGTGGGGTTAAGGGGTTGTACCCCTTACAAGCTCGACACTTGGCACAAGTGGCGGATAGCTTGTATCCTTCAAAGATATAATTATAGCAAATTTTTACCTAATACCTTTTCTAAAAGTATCAATCATTTTAAAAAATTGCTCTTGATTTTTAGCATTAAAGTGCATAAAGTTTCCAAAGTTTAAATTCTCGTATTCATCTCTTACAAGCTCTATTGCAATAATTTTAAATTCATTAAAATCAAAATCGTTAAATTGCCACAATTTATAATCATATTCAAATCTAGCTTGATTAAGTTTCATATTGTTTAAAATCTTTAAATATTTTTGCTCATCGCTCATTATTTTTTGACTTTCATTTTCTAGCTTTTGCATTTGGATATTTTCAGGTTTAAAAGTAAAGGTAATCCCTGAAACCTTACCGCCCCTGCCCCTTGTTCCTTTTGCTTTTTCTTTCTCATAGGCAAGGTTTTTAAAAGGCACTCTAATTTGGTCAAAAAGATTGCGTTCTTTGGTTAATTCTTTGATAGCAGGTTTTAAAATCCATTTATCAACTTCGCTTTGTCTATAATCTTGCGGTATATCCATAACTTTACAAAACTCGTCCCACTCAAATCGTGCTTTTCCTGTGGTTCTAAATTGCTTTAAAAGGCGGTAAAGTGTTTTAGCATATTTACCGCTAAGGGCTATAAATTCTTCAAGCTCAAAAGCTGTAAAATTAGTAGTTAGTTGATTGACTAAATAAGCAAAATCAGGGTTTATTTTTAGGGTTATTCTGTTAAATAAAGTGCTTTCATCATATCCATCATCAGGATTTCTTTTAACATAGTGTATTTCCATTGTTTCAAACAAATTTACATATTTGTGTATAACTTCTGTCTTTGTTTCTATGATTTGTTTAAAATTTGCCTTGAAAAATTTATATTTCAAGCTATTGATATTTTCTGTTAAATATTCTCTTGAGTTAGAAAGTTTTTCATTAATTTTAAAATCATTAGCATAGAGATTAATTACATTGTCTATGCCTTTTTCTTTAATTCTTGCAAAGATTAAAAACAAAAGGTTTTGTTCTTGCTCTGTAAAGCTAGGCAACTGAATTTTATTAAAATCGTTGTGATATTTAACTATTTCGCTCATTTACATATCCAAAGTAAGACAATCAAGGCAAGGGGCTTTTCTGCCCCTGCGGTTTTGTTAGAAAAATACTTCAACTTTAAGCTTAAAAAACCTAAAATTTAGGTATAATCTCACAAAACGCTTACTATGTCGTTTCATAGTTAGCCTTGATTGATAAATTTCCGCCAAGAGTGAAAACTCAAGGCGGATTTTTTATTGTAGCATATTAAAAATAGATTGTCAATAGTTTCTTCCCTTAATACCTACCATTTCTTCCCTTAATACCTACCATTTCTTCCCTTAATACCTACCATTTCTTCCCTTAATA